>DXLM01000138.1 GCA_019414725.1 Bacteroides sp. | reverse complement strand
CTCATGTGCCATAAAGTAACACACAAGAAGTTGATAGACAACAGCCCGTTATTCCGTAAAAATTTCAAAGTAGAATTTCATGGAAGCCATACAAATTGTGTGGCTTCTTTTGCTTAATAAGCAAAGATAAATTTTCTAATACCCTATTGACAAAAGCGTTTGCCTTGAATATAATGTACTTGTACGATAAGTACATTAAAGAACAAAGGAGGGGCGTTGTGGAAATTATCATAAGCAGTAATACGAGCAAGCCAATTTATGAGCAGATAACTTCACAGATAAAAGCCATGATTATGAGTGGCGAGTTAAAAACCGGCGATCCTATTCCCTCTATGCGGGCGCTGGCAAAGTCCATTCATGTGAGTGTTATTACCGTTCAAAAAGCGTATGAAGATTTGCAAAGGGACGGTTTTATTGAAACAACGGTAGGCCGAGGAAGTTTTGTGTCGGCACAGAACAAAGACTTTTATCAGGAAGAACAGCAGAGATTGGCCGAAGAACATTTGCAAGAGGCCGCCGATATTGGGCGGATAAGTGGAATATCGTTGGAAAAACTGATTGAATTACTGACGATATTTTATCAAGAGGAGGATTAACTATGAACGCTATTTTGCAGGTTGAGAACTTGACAAAGCAATACGCCGATTTCAAGTTAGACCATGTTTCGTTTTCGGTTCCGAAAGGAACAATCATGGGGCTTATTGGCGAAAATGGAGCCGGAAAAAGCACAACTATCAATGCTATTCTTGATTTAATTCATAAAGATGATGGAACAGTTACTTTTTGGGGGCAGGAATTATCGTCCACAAAACAAATCAAAGAGGATGTTGGCGTAGTGTTTGACGGAATTAACTTCTATGAAACGCTCACTCCGGCCAAAGTCGGGAAAATTGCTGGTGCTGCCTACAAACAGTGGGACGGCCATCTGTTTCAAGACTATCTAAAGCGGTTTCAACTTCCAGCGGATAAGGAAATTAAATCTCTGTCCAAGGGAATGAAGATGAAGTTGTGTATTGCCGTCGCCCTTTCCCATAACCCCAAGCTACTGATTTTGGACGAAGCGACAAGTGGCCTCGACCCTGTAATGCGTGATGATATTCTTGATGTATTTCTTGAATTTGTTCAGGACGAAAATCATTCCATTTTGATGTCCTCGCATATCACAACAGATTTAGAAAAAGTCGCAGATTACATTACATTTATCCATCAGGGCAAGGTTCTTTTTTGTAAAACGAAAGATGAACTTCGTTATAACTATGGTATTATCCGCTGTGGCGCAGCACTGTTCGACCAGCTCGATAAAGCGGAAATTCTGGCTTACCGCAAAGATGATTATCAATGGAATGTGCTGGTAGCTGACAAGGAAAAAGCCCGGAGGAAATATAAAAATGCCGTAGTGGACGACGCAACAATCGACGATATTCTGCTGCTGTATGTGAAAGGAGAGCAAGCAAAATGAAAAGTCTTGTTTTGAAAGATTTATTTAATATCGGCCACAATGCGAAATCTATGCTATTCATCCTTGTGGTTTTTGCCGTTGCGCTTATTCCGTTTTCCGGCGTAGAAGGCTATATTTTTGTATGTGCGATTTTGTGCAGCATGATGATTGTAACAACCTTTTCTTTTGATGACAGTTCTAAATGGACACGGTATGCTATGATAATGCCAGTTTCCAAGAAAGAATTGGTTGCTGGAAAATTTATGGTGCTGGCTATCTTCTGCGCCATTGGCAGCCTCTTTGGGCTGATTATTGGTTTTATCGGTGGCCTAATCACACATAAAATCGTACTCGACATAGTAGGGATTGGAGAGCTTCTGTTTTTGACACTCGTTGCATGGGTAATCTCCCTTATTTTTGGAAGTATGTCAATTCCTCTTGTGTTCAAGTTTGGCGCAGAAAAAGGCCGTGTTCTGCTATTAGTATCATTCCTCATTCCGGCAGGGATTTGCTTTGGAATATATCAGCTTCTTACTATGCTGGGAGTTGCATTGACAGACCAGATTGTATTTATTCTTCTCTGCTGCTCACCGCTTCTGGCGTTGGCATGGTGCTATGTGATGTATCAAATCAGTTATCGCATTTTTGTAAAGCAAGAGCTTTGATTTCTATTGGGAGGTATCTATATGGGAAGCAGAAGATTTGAAATTACTGAAACTGCAGGAAGTGTGAAAGGCTTTTATGTGGTAGTGGACAGAGAAACCGGGGTCAATTACCTTGTGGCAAAGTTTGGAACTGGCGGGGGTATTTGTCCCTTGATTGACAAAGACGGAAAACCGATTATCAGCGAGTAGCAAAGCCAGCCGAGCCAGTCAACGGCAAGTGAATGGGCTGCGCCCACCGTTGACAGCCCCGTCTGTCCTTGCTGGTAGGTAATCAAGGGGCGACAGCAAAAAAGTGCTGCCGCCCTTTCCCATAATCGAAGAAAGGGGGATTTTCCATGACTGAATACGAAGCCTATCAAGAACATATCCGCTATACCCATGATACCTACTGCCGGATTGTTATTCGCCATGCGTCCTTTGACGCTGCCCGTATGCTGGCAGCGAGGTGGAAACGGGAAATCTCCCTTGAATACTTGACCGAAGAAAAGTTTGTTCCACTAAGCACCACAGACGAGTATTTTCAAGTGCCAGACTATGGCGAAACTTATCCATTCTCCGTCCGGGGGCAGACGATATTTTTAGATAGCTGCTCCCTTGCGGCGGCTCTTGCCGGGCTGTCGGAACAGACGCAGGAGGAAATCTTTTTGTATTACTTTAAGCACTTGACGCAGAAAGAAATCGGAGAACAATGCGGCTGGACACGCAGCACAATCGGGCGGCATATTCAGCTTACCTTGAAGCGGCTGAAAGAGGAAATGGAGGTGCTGTCCTATGAGTAACCGACTTCTCCCCTATGACACGATTATAAAGGCACATGAGGGCGACCCCATAGCGATACAAGCTGTCCTTGACCGCTACGCCGGATATATCCGCTACTTTTCCAAAATGAACGGCTATTATAACTCTGATATGGAGGACTACATCAAAACAAAGCTGATTGAAAGCCTGTTCAAGTTCCGGCTTGACCG
>DXLM01000137.1 GCA_019414725.1 Bacteroides sp. | reverse complement strand
TTGCAGACGAAGTACTGAAAGGAAAATATGAATACGTGATCAGTACCCATGTTGACAAAAACCACATTCATAACCACATCATCTTTAATGCAGCAAGTTTTGTTGATTATCACAAATATGTTTCCAATAAGCGGAGCTACCATAAAATCTGCCGGATCAGTAATCGTATCTGCCATGAAAATGGACTTGCCACCAGTATGCCAACCGGAGAAAAAGGTAAAAGCTATAAAGAGAACATCGAATATCATCGTGGCACCAGTTGGAAAGCCAAGCTACGTGTTTCAGTTGATAAGGCAATCTGGACTTCCATTAACTATGAGGAATTTCTACAAAAAATGCAGTTAGCCGGATATGAAGTCCGCCAAGGAAAACACCTATCCTTCCGTGCACCAGAGCAGAAGAATTTCACTTATATGAAATCTCTCGGAAGCTATTATTCAGAAGAAAATGTCCGCATCCGCCTGGCTAAAAATCGTAACAAAGTGAAAACTCCAAAGCATCTATCCAGAGAAGCTCGCCTGTATATCAATATCTCCACGTATGTTACAACCGGCAATCGAGAAGGATTTGAACGATGGGCAAAGCTCAATAATTTGAAAGAGGCGGCCCGCACCTTCAACTATCTTTCCGAAAATAACTTGCTGAATTATGACGATTTCAGGCAGCATGTATCTGACATTGAAGCTTCTGTGAAAGTTGCCGACCAAAGAATAGCACAAATCAACAGTGAACTGAGCACGCAGAAAGTCATTCAGAAACACTGTGATTCTTATCGGCTTTGCCGTAAAGTAATTGAAGATTGTAAATCTGCTAAAAATCCAAAAGCATACCGCACCAAACATCAGGCAGAATACCAGCTCCACGATTCACTAAAAAAAGAGCTTCAGGATCTCGGTATTACCAAAATCCCAAGCTCTAATAAAATCCAGAAGCAGATTGAAAATCTTGAATCTGAACAGACTTCTACTGTTCGGGAAAAACAGGAATTACAGAAAAAGCTGAAAACTCTGGAAATCATTCAGCAGAATTTCACAGCACTGCTCAATGCTCCGGAGATACAAATTCCTGTATCAGGGAAAGAGCCAACTCTTTAAAAAGAAGAGGTACCTATGTAACGGTGCCTCTTCCCTTTCCATCTAATCTGTTTTATTGCTCTACCCTATCACCCTTAATATGCTGGTGGAAGATGTATTCCATGTGGAAGATGATTATCTAATTAACTACATTATTTTCTGTCTAAAATATCCATAAATTCGTCACCTGTAATTGTTTCCTTCTCATACAGGTACATAGCCAGTTCGTCCAGTTTTTCCCTGTTTTCGGAAAGGATTTTTCTTGCTTTTTCATGCTCTGCTTTTACGAGCTGCACGACTTTTTCATCAATTTCCTTCTGGGTATCTGTGGAACAGGAAAGAGACGTATCGCCGCCAAGATACTGGTTGGTCACGGTTTCCATTGCCACCATGTCGAATTCATCTGTCATGCCGTAGCGGGTGATCATCGCTCTTGCAATTTTTGTTGCCTGTTCGATATCATTGGAGGCTCCTGTCGTGATCTCACCAAATACGATCTCCTCTGCCGCACGTCCGCCTGTAAATGTAACAATCTTATTCTCAAGTTCTTTTTTCGTCATCAGATATTTATCACCCTGCTCAACCTGCATAGTGTAGCCGAGTGCACCTGAGGTACGCGGGATGATCGTAATCTTCTGGACCGGTGCTGAATGACTCTGCAATGCAGCTACCAGAGCGTGTCCTATCTCATGATATGCAACAACCTTCTTCTCCTGATCTGAAAGAACCGCATTCTTCTTCTGATATCCTGCAATAACCACTTCTATACTTTCTTCGAGATCAGATTCATTTACAACGGTCCTTCCACTACGGACAGCACGTAATGCTGCTTCATTTATAATATTGGCAAGCTCCGCACCGGATGCACCGGATGCCATACGTGCAATCGTATGCAGGTCAACATCATCAGATGCTTTTATCTTCTTTGCATGAACCTTTAAAATTGCTTCACGTCCTGCAAGATCCGGCAGTTCAACCGGCACACGCCTGTCAAAACGTCCCGGACGTGTAAGTGCCGGATCTAACGACTCCGGACGGTTCGTTGCAGCAAGAATGATGACACCATTATTTCCTTCAAATCCATCCATCTCTGTAAGAAGCTGATTTAAGGTCTGCTCCCTCTCATCATTTCCGCCCATTTGTCCGTCACGCTTTTTACCAATGGCATCAATTTCATCAATAAACACGATACATGGTGCCTTTTCCTTTGCCTGTCTGAAAAGATCTCGAACCTTGGAAGCTCCCATACCGACAAACATCTCTACGAATTCTGATCCGGACATTGAGAAAAATGGTACATTTGATTCACCCGCAACTGCTTTTGCAAGCATTGTTTTACCAGTTCCCGGAGGTCCTACAAGAAGGACACCTTTTGGCATAGACGCACCTACATCGGTATACTTCTTCGGATTGTGAAGATAATCAACGATCTCTGAAAGGTTTTCTTTCGCCTCATCTTCTCCTGCAACGTCTGAAAAACGGATTCCCTCACTGGATTGCACATAAATCTTCGCATTGCTTTTTCCCATTCCAAAAGCCATCGAATTTTTTCCTCCGGCATGCTCCATCAGTTTCTTCGCCATATAATTTCCCAGTGCGATAAAAAGGATCAATGGCAAAACCCCGGTCAGCAGGAAGCTGATGATCGGTGACATCTGCTTATCGATATCTTTTGCGAATACTGCTCCACATTCATATAGCCTGTCCGTCAGGTTCGGATCGTTCATCAGACCTGTTTTATAAATATTTTTTTGATCTTTATCTGTAAAGATGATCTGATTGTCCTTAACTTCTACTTCACCGATATTCTTCTTCTCGATCATGCTCATAAAAGTTCCATAATCCGTTTCCTTCACCTGATGCTCCATAAGGATTGGTGTGACAACCAGATTAAATACGATCAGCACTATTAACACAATCCCATAATAATATGCCAGTGGTTTTTTCGGTGTTTTAACTTCTTTCATGGTCTTTCCTCCTGTTGTTCTGCGTTATGCTTTCTCCGTGCATTTTCGTATTATTTATTCT
>DXLM01000136.1 GCA_019414725.1 Bacteroides sp. | reverse complement strand
GAGGTTAAATTGAGTTTTCCATTGTATTGTATTGCTAATGAATAAGAATAAGAAAAAGAACAGACAATGCTGAATGCTTTGGAAACAAGAATATCTGAGTATAGTATGTAAGTTCGTAACAGAATGAAAGGAGCGATTCAAATGAGCAATTTGGAAAATTATATGAAACAGCAAGCAATTTTTTGTGAACAAAATGATAGCATTAGTAAGAATCTGTATTCAGAGTATGGTGTAAAAAGAGGCTTACGAGATGAAAAAGGCCAAGGTGTGTTGACGGGGCTTACAAATATTTCTGATATAAAAGCTTTTGAATATCGTGATGGAGTAAAGAGTCCATGTGATGGCGAGTTATCTTATCGTGGTTATAATATAAAAGATTTAGTAACAGGAAGTAAAGGAAAAAGGTTTGTCTTTGAAGAAGGAGCATATCTTCTTTTATTCGGAGAATTGCCAACTGATACACAGTTAATGGAATTTCAGGGAAGACTATCTGATTGTATGGAACTACCGACTAACTTTACCAGAGATGTCATTATGAAAGCACCTACATCAGATATTATGGGTTCTATGACTCGAAGTATTCTTACATTGGGCTCTTACGATAAGGAGAAAGAAAGTCTTGAAATTCCGAATGTGCTAAGGCAGAGTATGCAGTTGATCGCAGCATTTCCTATGTTAGCAGTATATGCATACCATGCTTATTGTCATTATGAAAAAAACGAAAGTATGTATATTCATAGACCTGAAAAAGATTTATCTATTGCTGAAAATTTCCTGCGCCTATTAAGACCAGATACAAAATTCACAGAACTGGAAGCAAGAGTACTGGATATAGCATTATTGTTACATATGGAACATGGTGGTGGTAACAATTCTACGTTCACTACACGGGTAGTAACATCTTCAGGTTCAGATACTTATTCTGTTATTTCAGCAGCAATGTCATCCTTAAAAGGAAAAAAACATGGCGGTGCAAATCTGATGGTAATGAATATGATGGATGATATTAAAAGTCATGTGAAAGATTATGAAGACGAAGAGGAAATTGCATCATATCTGAGTAAGATTTTGAAGAAAGAGGCGTTTGATCAGAAAGGACTTATTTATGGAATGGGACATGCTGTATATTCTATTTCAGATCCGAGAGAAAGGGTGTTCAAAGGCTTTGTAGAACAACTCGCAAGGGATAAAGGACGTGAGAAAGATATGACCCTTTATAACAATATTGAGAAGATTGCACCTAAGTTGATTGCAAAGCAGCGTCAGATATTCAAAGGAGTAAGTCCTAATATAGATTTCTATAGTGGTTTTGTGTATGACATGTTGAATATTCCAAGAGAATTGTATACGCCATTATTTGCGATAGCAAGAATTGCTGGTTGGAGTGCACATCGCCTGGAAGAATTGATAACTACAGATAAGATCATTCGCCCGGCATATAAGAGTCTAGTCAGCAAAAAAGAATATATAGAAAGAGAGGAACGATAATATGGGAGCAGGAACCAGTGCAGAGGAGTTTTTTTTAAAGAGCATCAATGTTGAAAGTATATTTGAATTTGTTGAAAGAACAGATTATTTGTTTCTTTATAGTATAAAGGAATGTGTTGAAAAATCAGACTGTCATGAAGGAGTATATCTTTCAGAAGTGGCAGAATACATGAAATTATCGATTCCAGAAACATCTAAGATGGTAAAAAGTCTTGAAAATAAAGGATATATTATCTGGAAATTAGATGAAAAAAAAGAAAGAACATACCTTGTTTTGACGAACAAGGCAATTGAATTAAGTAATTGTCAGAAAGAAAAAATGATAGAAGCTTATGAAAAAATCATATCGAATATACAAGAAGATGACCTGGCAGTTACACGGTGTACATTGAGAAAAATCCGACAGCTTATGGAAGAAATAAAATAGTGATTAATACAACGGAGTAAGAAAAGCTCCTTCATATATTAGAATAAAAATATGACTGTTTCATTAAAAAGAAGCCGGTCATATTTTTTATGAAAAATAAATTTTGTTGAGGTTAAATTGAGATTGACTTTGTATTGTATAAGTATGAAATAAAAAGGAATCAGGTGATGTACAATGAAAAAGCATAAAATATGTAAAATCCTTCTTGTTATACTGGCAATTTTTTTATGTGTGGCTTTTTATGAATTGCTCGGAATCTGCGTTGCATATAAAAAGCAGCCGGAAGTGTCCAATACAACCAAAAAAGAAACAAAAAATGGGTCATGGAACGAATGCAGTGAAAATACAGAACGGGCAGTAATCATAGAAAAGAATCCAGAAGCGCTTTTACAAAGAGTGCGTTTGATCAAGAATGCAAAAAAGGAAATTATTCTTTCTACTTTTGCATTTCAATCCGATGAAAGTGGAAAATTGATCTTAGGAGCACTGCATGATGCGGCAGACAGAGGTGTACATATTCGTCTGTTAGTAGATGGAATGGAGAGCTGGATTGATATGGAAGGAAATCCGTATTTCTATGGATTATCTTCCCATGAGAATGTTGAAATTAAACTGTATAATAAGGCCAATCCGTTGAAACCATGGAAGATGATGGGTAGAATGCATGATAAATATTTGATTGCAGATGGAAAGAGATATATTCTTGGGGGAAGAAATACATACAATTATTTCCTGGGTGATTTTCCGGGACATAAGAACTATGACAGAGACGTGTTAGTGGTTTGCGATGAACCTGAGAAAGAAAATTCAGTTAACCAGTTGTTAGAGTATTTTGAAACGATATGGGAACAAGAAGACAGTGGTTATTTTCATGACAATAAAAAACTGGCAAATAGAAAATCTGTAAAGAACGCAGTTTTAGAGCTGCAGAACGGCTATCAGAAATATTTTGAAGAGAATAAGGAAAGAATCTGCGATACCGATTACACGGACGAAACTTTTGAGACAGAAAAGATTGCATTAGTGTCAAATCCTATTCACACAGGTTCCAAAGAACCAGTAGTGTGGTATCAGTTGGGAGAATTGATGAAAAATGCAAAAAATCGTGTGAAGATCCACACGCCATATATTATCTGTAATGATATGATGTATAATACATGGGAGGAGATTGCAGAGAACGTTTCAGATTTTTCTATCATGACAAATTCAGTTGCGAATAATGGGAATCCATTTGGGGCTGCCGATTATGCGAAAAACAGAAATAGAATCTTAAGTACAGGAATTAATATCT
>DXLM01000135.1 GCA_019414725.1 Bacteroides sp. | reverse complement strand
GAAAAATAAGTTAGAAATTATATTGCGCACTCAAGTTTATACGGTTTGCTTCACGGTTCACATCATTAAAATTCTCTCTCCAACCATGAAGATATTCCGCACCTACCTGCAAGTTATGACTTACATTCCAGAATACATTTGCAACCAGGTACTGACCTTTTTTATACTGAGTTTCATTAAAGTGAGCATAGCAATCTTCTGTAAACAGACGTGACTGGCTATACGTAGCCGATGCGAATACCCGTTTCGAGAAATTATACTGTAATCCGGCATACCATCCTTTCATGGGCAGTACCTGCATACGTCCGGACTCATCGGCCAAAGGAACGATATCTACATTCAAGTTGCTGATATCATTCAAATATTGAGCAATACCTCTACCATAAGTATATTGTCCGTAAAGCTGGAAACCACCCAGTCTTGCTGTCCCCGATGCCTGTATCCCCCAACCGGTCAATGACTTTGCCTTATTATTCACTTGATCCTCATAAGTCATACTTCTCAAGATTCCTCCCACACGTATATGACTAGCCTTTGCCCAAGAATACTGTACATAGGCAGGAATATCCGGCATCCTCTGCTTACCGATTCTCACATCTTGTGCCGGAGTACCGTCTACTGACGGCATTTCCACACCGACACCCACTTTCAAACCTTTCATCACATTGGCTTCATAACGCAACTGGGTGGCGCGATAGAAAGTCATCCCGTCAGGTCCTTGAAAATCAATAGTCGGAGGAGCTGCGGCAAGGTCCATAAACAATCCGGTATCATACCCCATAGTAAAGCCCAGGAAGGATAAATAAGCATTCTGCAATTCAAAAGTCTTTCCACTTCCACGGAAGTTTCCGGCTGTATAAACGATGAAGTTACCCAAATGCTTGGTTCTCCCCACCAACTTTAAAAAGATAGTGGAAGTGCTTGCATCCATCTGGAACTGATTACGGACAGACGTGGATCCCGGTTGCGGAATGAGTGCAGGGATAAAGTCAACGTCATCCACTATCCCATTAAAATCATATTCCATTGTAGTTTTCAAATAACCACCGATACCCAATGCAAACTTTCCCTGTTGGTCAGTAAGTAAAAAACGAGGAGCACGGGGATCATGGAAATGCGGACGTTGCGTTTCTTCAAATACATTGATTAATTCTTCCTTGCCATTTTTATCTTTTGAGATAATAACAACAGGTCCCGGTCCTTCCAGCTCCGGATAAAGTTTTTTTTGTTGCGCAAACATCGGCGTAACAATCATTGCGCCCAATACAAGGCAACTCATTGATTTAAAGATACTTTTCATAAAAGTTAAGTTTAGGTAAATAGTCAATTCAATGGACTATGAACAAAAAGTTTAGAAAAAAGTTTGGGAAATGTTTGCAAATTCAAAAAAAGTCACTACCTTTGCATCCGCAATCGAGAGAGAAATCCTCGATAAAAAGGATGGCCCGTTCGTCTATCGGTTAGGACGCAAGATTTTCATTCTTGAAAGGGGGGTTCGATTCCCCCACGGGCTACCAAATAAAAAAGCCATCGATAAATCGATGGCTTTTTTATTTGGTAGCCCTGCTTTGTGCAGGGTATGTCGGTATAAGGAATCAGTTATAATTCTTGGGGGATTAATCTTTGCTAATTCCCCTTTATGCATAGACCTTTGTAATCCATACAGAAAGAACCTCTTATCTACGACTCCACAAAATGAAGCCTTAAATGCTTTAATTTTTGCATTAAAAGCTTCCGCAGCAGCATTTGTTCTTCTGTTTACAAAGTAGTTTAATATCCGTTCGTAATGATTCTCAATGGAATTTGCAACCGTGGTAAATGTATCATAGCCAAACTCCTCAATTTCATTATACCAAAGTGCCAGTTTAACACGAACCACATCTTTATCTGTATAGTCTGAAAATATCTTCCCTAATCGCAGTGCTCAGTTTGAAAAGCCTATAGGTATATTAAATCTACACCGTTAGTTTGCATAATCTAAAAATAAAGAAAGGTATATCTCCGGCTCCCCTAAATAGCCTGTACTCCCAAGTAAGATTTCAATCCTGTGCTATCATTTTTCAAATAATAAATACCGGCAATATTAGAAAGCAAAATGGAATAGAGTCTGTCATAATGACAACATCTTGCAGCTTCAACTCCTTTGAAGAAATAAGTAAGTGAACGATAATAGTCTTTTTGGACATTCGATGCATAAAGTCCCAGCCCATTATATACGGAACATAAGGCGGAATCATTTTTATTACTTTCACCTATCAGCCTGGCCTGCCCTAAATGACTATAAGCCTCCTTTACATTTCCCTTCATCATATGGGCCTGCCCCAGACAAATATGAGAATAAATTACAGCGCCATTGTAATCCCGTTCATTATAACCCATCTCAAACAATTGTCGACCATAAAAGATAGCCTGATCATAATCTGCTTTATTCAGATAGAGAAAACTAACTTTCCGAAGCGCGTCTTTGTCTTTAGGATACTTTTTCAGATACTCCAACTGTACATTAATGGCATTATTTATGTCTTCTTGCGCCTCTGAGACAACGGACAAGAGTCCCAATAACATCACAACCATCCACAGTTTGAACATCTTCATTCCCGTCATCCTCCCTTTTCTTCTTTCCGCATACTGAACTCACAGCCACAATATTGCTGATTATAAAAATTATATTCCTTAATGATAGCAATGCGACGCTCACTCAATCCACCTTTACGCCAGTTCTGTTCCCAATAAGTGACATCCGGATAAGGAGCCGTAGCATATCGGCCCGCTTCCTCTATCTGTTCCAAACTTTTCCAACGGCTGGAAGCAAGCGTAGTAGTGATAACCGGGAATCCATGTTCGTGGGCATAACGTGCGGTTTCCTGCAGTCGCATCTTGAAACAACGCAAGCAACGGCCTCCTCTTTCAGGCTCTTGCTCCATTCCTGCCATTCGACAACGCCAGGCATCATGATCATAATCGGCATCTATAATTTCCAATCCCAAGGACTGGGCATACCGCGTACATTCGTCCTTGCGGATAATGTATTCCTCCAACGGATAAATATTGGGATTACAATAATAGATAACCGGAGTGACACCATGCTGCATCAAGCACTCTATGATGGCTGATGAACAAGGAGCACAACAAGTATGAAGCAACACTTTGTCGGCTCCTCCCGGAACTTCAAGCTGGAATTTCTTTTTCATACGGCAAATTTAATAGATATTTGCCATACTGACCAACGGTTCGTATAATTTTTCTATAT
>DXLM01000134.1 GCA_019414725.1 Bacteroides sp. | reverse complement strand
TTGGCTAGTGGTGAATCTTCGACAACAAATAGATACCAAACTATGGGGTATTGTGCACCATTAAACATGAATTATATGTGTACTTCAAGACGAACTGCAGAAAGTTGTCGAAGACCGTGCAGATAAAATGAGAGTATTATGATATAAATTTGAAACAGCTCCAATTCATATACTCCATTGGATTGGAGCTTATTTTAACTTTAAATTCTATATAATGAAAAAGTTGATATTAATATTTTTCCCATTTCTTTTTGTTTCATGTAGTGTAAAACATAAAAAAACATTTGATTATATTTTTAATAAAACTGAAGCAATCACACTTGAGCAAAGCAAATTGACTTTGAGTAAGGATATAACCGTTCTCAGTTTTTCAGATTCTAGTATGGTCGATCGTAATTCATCTATAATTAAAGTTGACAGTGGTTGGATTGTATATTCAAAAAATTCAGAATCATCTATACTTAGCTTTACTAGTGATGGACAGTTTTCCGGTTATATCGGACACAGGGGAAATGGCCCTGGTGAATATACTAGCGTCTATGATGTCGTTGTTAATCAGAAAAGTAAAGTTTTAGAGGTCCTATCAGATGGAGGAATTTTTTGTTATACTTTTGGGGGAGATTTCTTAGACAAGAAGGAGGTTACTTATCCTGCGTTTTCTTTTGCCATAGATGATAGGCAGAATTATTGGTTTTATGTAGGTAACAACACCACGTATGGCGATGCTAAAATGATTTGTACAGATGAAAATATCGCCAATGTGGCATATTATCTTCATCAAAAGTCTAATATGCTTCCGATGGTAGAGAATAATTTTGGAAGAAATGGAGAATGGTTGACGTTTCATGAGTCGCTAAATCATGATTTGTATACGATAGAAAATGGGAAATTGGACTTATCATATGCTATGGACTTTCCTAATTATAAGCTGCCTAAGAAATTACATGAATTATCGGGCATGGAAGTTATAGAAGAATTGCAGCGTTCTAACTATGCATCTATTATAAATTATCTGGAAAATCATGATTATATATTTTTAAATGTTTTATTGAACAATGAAGGTGAACGAATCCCAGAGGTTTATTATTGGATTATTAGTAAGAATTTGCAAGAGGAAGTTATCATCAAAATTGATGGTGGAATTTCTGCAGAATCCTATTTGTTTAATACTCAGTATTTGTCTAATGATAATAAATTATATTGTTTGGGGTATATATGGGAAAATAAGGATATGGAATCCTTTGAGGAAAATTTAAATCCTTCTGTAGTAGCACTTGAATTTAATGAACTATTTAGTAAAGTACGATGACAAATATAGTATCTTTATTTTATTGTAAGTGTGAATCCTTATTCTCTCCTTTTCTGAAAATAAGATGAAGTAACTAATTATTGAAACTAAAAATATCAATTGAGTCTGATTCTTCAGACTGGTTGAAATGTAGTTTTACTCAGGTACATAATTTAATTCCTGTGTTTTAGATTGTATCAGATAGCGGGAAGAATAAGGTGTGTTTTGAGTTTAGTTTTAATTTATGTTTTCGCAGGGGTAAATTATACTATTCCACCAAATTAACAAATGAATAATATTATGTTCTTAGCAAGACTCCTTGTCCTTTTTTCATTAGTATGTATCTCTTGTGCCCACTCTTCTTTTGAGCAGAAACAATTGAAACATGCTTTAGATTTTGCTACTTCTAATCGTTTGGAATTGGAGATACTGCTTCAGCATTATACCTATGATTCTTTAAAATTGGAAGCGGCTAAATTTTTGATACGGAATATGCCTCATTGCTATTCCTACCAACAGGGAGGTGAAATGGATAGTGTGAAGCGTGTACGTACTTATTATAGTCCTTTCGGACAAATAGACCAGACTTATGCCAGACGTTGGGGGCATTATACCTATCGTAATCTTCCTAAAATATATGATGCCCATATTATCACAGCCGAATACTTGATAGACAATATAGACCGTGCTTTTGATAATTGGCAGAAACGTCCATGGAACCGTTCTCTTTCATTTGAAGATTTTTGTGAATACTTGTTGCCTTATCGTATAGGGGATGAACCGCTGGAAGAATGGCGTGAACTTTATGAAAAGAAATATGGATATTTATTAGATTCCATATATAAAGGCAGTGATGTGGTGGAGGCCGCGAATTTGGTAAGCAGGCATCTACAAGAACCTGTCTTTATTTATTGTGAAGACTTTGAACTGCCTCATATCGGTCCCAGATATTTATTCAGCCATCGATATGGTAGTTGCGTGGATGCGGCGGATATAGTGACTTATGCATTTCGGGCTGTCGGCATTCCTTGTATGGAAGATACGGATGCCAGAGGGGGACATGTGTGGAATGTTGTTCGTGACACGACAGGGCGCGATGTACCTATTTGGTATATAGCTTCGGAGGCTGTAAGGGGGAGTAGGGATACGGGAGGGTATAAACGTGGCAAGGTTTACAGGCCCATGTATGGTTTTCAAGAAGAAAAGGCAGCACATCTGGGAGATGATTGGAAATCAATGCCGCTTTTATTCTATCACCCTTATATGAAAGATGTCAGTTATGCATATTATCCGGATACGTTACGCATACTTACCGGTATTCCTGATGATGAGGTTTGTTATCTGGCCCATTTCCACGAAGCGCATTGGTGGAGTTGTGCCTGTGCACGCTCGGCAAGCGGCAAGATGGAAATACCTAATCTAGAATCGGAACTGGTATATCTTCCCATGAAATATACCAAAGGCAATTATTATCCTTCCGGCTTCCCCTTTTGGTTTGCAGGTGGAGAAATAAATACGTTTCTTCCGGATTGGGAGAAAACAGTAAAGGTTCGTTTGTATAGAAAATATCCGGTATATGGTTGGTTGCGCAGCTTTATGGGCCATGTGGTGGGAGGTACTTTTGAGGGAAGTATGACGAAAAATTTTGAAGATGGAAAGACATTATATGAGATAGCGGATACTCCCGTGATAGCAAGGAATAGAATCTTTCTGAATAAGTCGGTTAAGTGCCGTTACATAAGATATAAGGCTGACAATGATAAATGTGCGGAACTGGCGGAAATGACATTTTATGCCAATGGAAAGGCTGTTTCTCCGATAGCGGTTTGGGGGAGTCCTACGGAAAAAGGAAATATGCATGTGCTGGCAAAGCACGTGGCGGATGGTGATCCTCTTTCTTATTATCTGTCTTTAGACAAAGGAGGGGAGGTTGTTGTTGATTTGGGCCGTGTCGCAGTTATAGATTGCCTGGAGTATATGCCCCGGAATGATGACAATTTTATTTCTCCGGGTGATATTTATGAGTTGTTCTGTCATGCCGGTACTGAAGGATGGAAGAGTTTGGGAAAACAGCGGGCTGATACTACCTGTTTGGACTGGATTGTGCC
>DXLM01000133.1 GCA_019414725.1 Bacteroides sp. | reverse complement strand
TACATGCCTGTCACGCATGGGGTCACGGGTTCGAGTCCCGTACGCACCGCGAAAGGGAGTAACATTAGTTACTCCCTTTTTTGTTGTGTATCAAACAATTAAGGCATTGGAAGTAGATGGAGAACATGTAAAAATTGGGTGTATATTTACCGGAAACTTACCAGTATTTCCCGATTTTTACCGATATTTTCACCTATAATGATACCGCCTTTGATACCATTTTTTTATTGTAGCGATAATCAGTAGATACCAAAACTCAAAAGAATATGAAATATCCGACAATGAGATTCGTCTTTGATCGTAAAAAGGTTGCGACAAAGACACACAAGGGACTCGTTCAAATTGAAGTTTTGAGCGAAGGTAAGAGAAAATGGATCGGAACCGGCGTTAAAGTCTATTCCGACCAATGGAATGATCGAAAGAAGATAATCAATTCAGTTGAAATGATTCAATTGAACCAGTGTCTTGATGAACAACTCCGGATTATCCAAAATTGGATTAATGAGCTTATCAGCAAAAAGGAAGTTTTTGATTTTGATAAGCTGGATAGATTTTTGAGATATACCAATAAATCAGAAAGTTTTGTTGACTTTGTAGAAAGAAGAATTGAAGAGCGTGGAGATATAACGGAAAGTACCAAAGCTTCCCATCGGACATTTGCGGCCTCATTACGTGAATTTGACAGAATAATATATTTTTCTGATCTGACAAAAGCCAATATCACATTGTATGATGATTGGTTACATGCTAAGGGCTATTCACAGCCGACAATATATAACTATCATAAACGTAACAAACGTTATATTCACGAGGCCATAAAGTTTGATTTGCTAAAAAATGATCCGTATAAGGGTGAGCGTTTTTCCCGTGGCAAACATGCCATCAGGAAATATTTGACTGCCGAAGAATTGAAGAAAGTGAAAGATGCTCAAATAGACTCGGAAACGATCTGTAGAGTCCGTGACCTTTTTATTTTTCAGGCATATACTGGAATATCCTATGCTGATCTTGCTAAATTCAATTTCAAACGTGACGTACAAAAACGCGGCAATAAGTATGTTATATTGGATATTCGTTTAAAGACAGAAGAAAACTATTTTATCGTATTACTGTCTCCTGCAATGGAAATATTGAAAAAATATGATTATGTGCTTCCGATTATCAGTAATCAACAATACAATTTGCGGCTTAAAATAGTTGCTGATTATGCAGGGCTTGATAGAAATTTGACCGTTCACATGAGCAGGCACACATTTGCGACAATGTGCCTGAACAATGGGGTTAAAATGGAAAATGTGAGTAAAATGCTCGGTCATACAAATGTACGCACCACACAACAATATGCTAAAGTTCTGAATGCCGAAGTGGAAAAAGACTTTGAGATGCTGGAACGGATTTTGTCATAGTATAAGAAAGCCACGCTAAAATAGTTCTACCGATATTTAGCGTGGCTTGTTTCATTTAAAATACTCCATAACTTGTGCCGATTGTTCACGGAGACCACAGCAAAGATAATTTTGAGTCATTTCCACGCTTGCATGTCCCATCATTTGGCTTATTGAGTATAAATCGGCACCGCGTAAATACAAATTGGTTGCAAAACTCCGGCGTGCCGTGTGGCTTGAAACAAATTCCCATTTTTCACCTTCCACTTCCTTTCCGGCCTTGAATACTTTAACCGCCTCTGTGATTCCGGCTTTCCGGCAAATATTACGGATATTATTGTTGAATGTCGGATCACTAACTTCTTCTTTAGGTAAATTTGTTAGTAGCTCTTTCACGATTGGCTTCAATGGCACCGTGGCATGAGTTTTAGTTTTTAGGCTGACATAAGAGATCATTCCACCCACTATATTACGGTTGTTCAACCGTGTATAGTCACTATGACGGCAACCGGTAAAGGCGCCTATTAAAAATTGTGTGCGTACCAATTGTTCGTTGGTATTCTTGGGAGCATAGGTGATAATTCGTTCAAGTTCTTCATCAGTAAGCCAAACATTAGTGCTTCTCACATTTTTTACTGAAAGGATTTTATTATAGTCTTTAGGTAGCTCAACCTCTTCATTATACAAGTTCAATACAGCTTTTAATTTGGCGGCATATTGGCGAACAGAGTTTGGTGCCAGCCGTTCTTCCATATAATCAACAAAAGTCTGCAATCGGACTTTTGAAAGATTCTCCCATGTTGCCGGGCAATCATTTGCCCGACTATACATGTTGAGTATAATTTCATATTTGGGGTATTTTGCCAAGAATGCTATACGTAAGTCTTTCATTTTTATTTCATTTCTTTATTCCAACCATCATAAATATCTTCCCAATTATCACCTAAGCCAACCCTTATGCCGAAAGCGTTGTAACATTGTTGTACCGCTTCTTTCGGTGGTAAGTATCTCCCGTCACTTAACATTATATAGCCTTCGTTTATTTCTTGTTGTAGCAAGTTTATATCTACTGGCATGATTTCATCAGGGAACAGCACCACGTTTCCTTTACTCGTTTGATAACTGACTCTTGGTAGTTCAAAATGCCCTCTCTGCCCAGTCAATAAAGAACAGATTCCGATTTCTCCAGTAATGAGATGAACTTCCGTGTTTGGCGCATTTATAACCATAAAATAGGCGTTATCGTCATTTTGGAAATGATTTACTACTCTGCCCACCCTTTCTGTATCACATCTTCTCATTCTCTCGTCCCAAAGATGTCCCAAATCATCATGGAACCGGATATAATCTCTTACTTTATCCCATGTTCTTACAGACAGAAATTTCATAGCAGGTAGAGTAAGAGTTTTTTCTACACCATTATCATATTTAAGTTCATGAGTAAAGTAATGTTTTCGTGAGCCGGTAATGTGTATATCCGTAACATCAAAGTTTTCATCATATCCGTTTTCGGTGGAATATTCTTCAAGAACAACAATATCACTCTGTACGATTTCATCAACTATCTTTTGAAACTCATTATAGGCATTGGTTAGCAGGTTTTCGGTATTCATGTTGTCCTGCATGGGTATTTGTGCAACAAGTCTTATCGGGTATTCATTATGTTCTGTACCATAGCACATATTCTCCACAATACCACAATTAACCTTCCCACATCTTTCATGAAAGAAGTCCATTGTACGCAATACATCTTGGTTGCTTAATTTCGTGGGTTGGGTGACAAACAGCACATAACTTACTTTTACCCTACTAAGAAGTTCTATATGCACGTTTGTAACACTTGGAGGCGTGTCAATAAGAACATAATCCGGGTTGATAGAGTGTATTTTCTTTTTAGCCAGTTCAAGATATTGCCTTACCATTGATTTTTCCAAGTAAATAAACTTGGAAAACATATTTCCAGAAGAGTGTACCCAAATCATTTCATGCGGATGATCGCCTTCAAATTCGGTGTTCATTGACGGGGTATTTATATCTGCATCAATGATAAACACCTTATTCCCTTGTTTTGCAAGTAATCTTGCTATATTTGCGGTTGTTGTGGTTTTGCCTACGC
>DXLM01000132.1 GCA_019414725.1 Bacteroides sp. | reverse complement strand
TTTTTGCACTATAATTTTAATCGATGAATAATACCATGAAAGAAAGATTGCTCTTCTTGATATGTTTTTTATGCATATCATTTATGTTAAAGGCGGCGGATAAGCCAGTAATTAAAATTAGTACAGAAAATGTAGACCTTATTTACCGGGTTGGTAATAATGGACGTCTATATCAAAGTTATTTGGGAAAGAGGTTGAATCATGCTACAGATATTGCCCACTTGCCGCAGGGCAGCGAAGCATATCTGACTCATGGCATGGAAGATTATTTTGAACCGGCTATTCATATAGTGCATAATGACGGCAATCCTTCTACTTTGTTAAAATATGTATCTCATACTCGGAATCAAGTGTCGCCGGGGGTAGATGAAGTAGTGATTACTATGCAGGATGATAAATATCCTGTAACTGTAAAACTTCATTATGTGGCTTACCAGAAAGAAAATCTAATAAAGACTTTCACTGAAATCAGTCATCGGGAAAAGAAACCTGTGCAGCTTCATAAGTATGCGTCTTCCATGTTGCACTTGAATCGTGCCAACTATTTCCTGACTGAATTCTCGGGAGACTGGGCCAGTGAGGCGCATGTGAAGGAACAGCCTTTGGAATTTGGTAAAAAAACGATTGATACCAAGTTGGGAGCACGTGCCAATATGTTCTGCTCTCCTTTCTTCCAACTTGCATTGGACGGAAAGTCAGAAGAGAACCAAGGTGAAGTGTTGGTCGGAACATTAGGATGGACAGGTAATTTCAGTTTTGTATTCGAAGTAGATAATAAGAACGAACTGCGTGTTATTTCGGGTATTAATCCGTATGCTTCGGAATATAGTCTGAAACCGAATGAAATCTTCCGTACTCCCGATTTTTATTTTACTTACAGTTTTACAGGTAAAGGACAGGCTAGCCGTAATTTCCATGATTGGGCCCGTAAGTATCAGGTAAAGGATGGGAACCAGACTCGTATGACTTTGTTGAATAATTGGGAAGCCACCTATTTTGATTTTGATGAAGCGAAATTGGTGAAGTTGATGGATGATGCAGTAGAACTGGGTGTGGATATGTTTTTGTTGGATGATGGTTGGTTTGCCAACAAGTATCCGCGCAGTGGTGATCATCAAGGGTTAGGTGACTGGGATGAAACGGCTGACAAGCTTCCTCATGGCATTGGTTATCTGACGGAAGCCGCTAAGAAAAAAGGTATAAAGTTCGGTATCTGGATTGAACCGGAAATGGTGAATCCTAAGAGTGAGTTGTATGAAAAGCATAAAGACTGGGTGATTCATCTTCCGAACCGTGACGAGTATTATTTCCGTAACCAGTTGGTTCTGGATTTGAGTAATCCGAAAGTACAGGATTATGTGTTCGGAGTTGTGGACAATTTGATGACGAAATATCCTGATATCGCTTTCTTCAAATGGGATTGCAATAGCCCTATTACAAATATTTACTCTGTTTATTTGAAAGACAAGCAGTCACATTTATATATTGATTATGTGCGTGGCTTATATAATGTATTGGAACGTGTGAAAGCAAAATATCCTGATCTGCCGATGATGCTTTGTTCCGGTGGCGGTGGGCGTTCGGATTATGAGGCTTTGAGCTATTTTACAGAATTCTGGCCTAGTGATAATACCGATCCTATTGAACGTTTATTTATTCAGTGGGGATTTTCACAGGTGTTCCCAGCCAAGACAATGTGCGCTCATGTTACCACATGGAATAAGAATAGCAGTGTGAAATTCCGTACGGATGTGGCTATGATGTGCAAACTCGGTTTTGATATAAAATTAGCGGATATGAGTAAGGATGATGAAACTTATTGCCGTACTGCTGTACAGAATTATAACCGTTTGAAACCGGTCGTTCTGGAAGGCGATATGTACCGTTTGGTATCTCCTTATGGCAGTAATCATACCTCTACTATGTATGTGGGCAAAGATAAGGATAAAGCAGTTGTATTTGCTTTCGATATTCATCCCCGTTATGCGGAAAAAACATTGCCGGTGCGTTTGCAGGGGCTTGATGCAGACAAAATGTATCGTGTGAAAGAAATCAACTTGATGCCCGGAGCCAATTCTTCTTTATCAGGCAATGGTGAGGTTTTCTCTGGAGAATTCTTGATGAATGTAGGATTGAATCTATTTACTACACAGCAACTCAACAGTCGTGTAGTTGAAGTAGTAGCTGAATGATTAGGGATTGATTGTATATAATTTAGTGTATTGCCTTCATTATTTGTTTTTATGAATGATGAAGGCAATTTTCTTTTCTATAGATGAATGATACTTGATCGGTTTGATTATGAATCATAGAAGATGCCGTGACACATGATAGATCTTCAGGTGTCATCGTTATATATGTTACACTTGTAAGATATATAATCTTTCGGGTTTAGGTTCTATATCAGAGCGGACTGTTACTTGTTAAGAAAAAACATTCATAGCCTCCGGAGGTTGGAACAGGGGACTAACAAGTTTGTTCAAGTAGGGCTGTTGCAGGGGGGCGGGTTTTATATCTTGGGGGAAGTGTATATTTATATATAGGCTCCTTCACATCCAATTTCCCTTCCGTACCAGAATATTTTTTACTCTGAAGACAGATCTGACCTTCTGAATCACATTAACCTGCGCACATCTACAATAATCAACTTTTTCTTGAACAGTCTGTCGTATCTTCGTGTTCATAAATAAAATGAAAAAGGAAAATACTGAAGTTTTAACTCTGGATCATGGTAGCCCGCTTTTTACCGTTATTGGACGATGATTAACGAATGTAGCCGTACCGATAAAGAATTCCTCGTAAATAGGACGGAAACCAAAGCATATGAGATGGGTTTGTTTCTTTCGACGAAATCAAAGGCCGGTCACGATTGCGTTCCATCATGGTAATGATATTCTTTGTATATACTTTGTTTATAGATGTTGAATTGATGTCTTTATGTGTGATATATTTTAGAAATCACCGTGTAATTTAGTTTCTATTTACTTGCAAAAGTCAAGGACTTTTGCGAATATTGCATATATTATGTATAATTTATAAAATATTTTTTATCACACCAACAGGCTAGTATAATATAATGGAACAAGTTTCAGATTTATCATTATTCAATGAACTTTTTACAATATACAAAGGTCGTTTCGTCCGGTTCGCACAAACCTTTACCCGTGATGCTACTATAGCTGAAGACATTGTGATAGATTCCCTTATTTACTATTGGGAACATAGAACCGAACTTAATAAAGAGTCTAATATACCTGCATATGTGCTTACGGTTATCAAACATAAATGTTTGAATTATCTTCAACACAAAACAGTTATTAAAGAAGTATCTGAACAATTGTACGAACATGCCCAATGGGAACTGAATACCCGTATTGCCACCTTGGAAGCTTGTGAACCTTATGAAATTTTTGCGGCTGAAGCACAAAAAATAGTCAATGACACTTTGGATCTTCTGCCAGAACGTACCCGAGAAATTTTTATAATGAGCCGTATTCAGAACCTTCCGCATAAAGAAATTGCCGAAAAGCTGAATATCAGCTATAAATCGGTAGAATTTCATATCACAAAAGCTTTAAGAGAACTACGGATACAACTAAAAGATTATCTACCTTTTTTTATTTATTTCCTTTTAAAATAAAAAAAACACCTTTTTTCATTAGG
>DXLM01000131.1 GCA_019414725.1 Bacteroides sp. | reverse complement strand
GTTTTTCGGAGAATAACAAGGATTATAGAGGTTGTTTTAAATGAAAGAGCCGTGGTATTCCTCTGATTATTCACTCCAAATAAAAGTAAGCTTCCCTGCCCTTCTCATTATCCGGCTGCCCAAACTTGCAAATTCTGTCCAATCGCTTCACTAACCCTTTCACGTCCGAAAATAGAACATTTAATACGTTTTTTTTCAGATTTTATCACCTATATTTGCTCCACACATAATGGTAATCCATGGAAAAACGCACTACTATATTCAGCATATTTGTGTTTTTGTGCCTACTGACCAATAGCACTTATGCCCGGACGACAGAGTACGAAAATCCCAAAGATACCATATTGGACATGATGCTCTATTTTGACCTGAAGGCCCGACAGGCGGACAAGGATTACCAAGGAAACGGTAAAACGCTGGCAACATTGGATTCCCTGCTTGCCCATCCTGCCCGCAGCAGACATCTTTATTCCATTATTCTGGTTTCACCGGATTCATATAACGGAAAAAAAGAACCGGACATAGCGCCGGGCCTAAAAAGAAGCGAGGAAGTAAAAGCGTTCTTATGTCGGAAATATCCGCAAGTCAATGCCGCCCAAATCTGTATCCGTACAGGAGAAGAATACGGGGATGCCTTACGGAAACTGATAACGGACGACAGGCTGGTCCCCGACCGGGAGGATGTATTGGCATTGATAGATTATCACCATGACAATCCTGTAAAAATGCAAGATTTCTTGCAACATCTGGATGCCGGCATACCTTATCAATATATTTCCAACCAGCTGCTACCGGAGCTCAGACGGACAAAAATAAGAGTCTGCCTGTCTTATCCGGAAGAAAAGGAAGGAAAAAACTCCTCCACGGAACAGGCGGCCATGATAGAAGAAACTGAATTCATTCCGATTGACAGGGAAACGACCATTGCGCCAATGGCGGTGCAAGCACTCCCACAAAAGGAAAGGAGACAAGTAATAACAGAAACAGAAAAAACAGTAACAAAGGCAGAAAAGGAAAAAGAGACAAAAGCAAAACGGGGAAAAAGCCCAAAGAAAAGGCAGCAAGAAGAGACAAGACAGCCGGCAACACAGTGCTTGCACTGAAAAATAATTTATTGTACGACCTGGCACTGGCGCCTAATATAGAAATAGAAATTCCTGTAGGAAAGCGGTGGTCAGTGAACCTGGAATATAAAAGCCCCTGGTGGTCCAACAGTAGCAAAGAAATCTGCTACCAGCTGATTTCGGGAGGAATAGAAAGCCGCTACTGGCTGGGCAACCGTGAACTGCATCACCGGTTGAACGGACATTTCTTTGGATTGTATGCCGAAGGAGGTATCTACGACTTTCAGTTTAAAGGAGACGGCTACCAAGGTAAATATTACGGTGCGGCAGGATTCACTTATGGATATTCCACTTCAGTGTCACGGCATCTGGCATTGGAATTCAGCCTGGGCATAGGCTACCTGACCACGGAATATCAAAAGTACACTCCCTATGAAGGGTCACTAGTTTGGATGAGTAGCGGGAATTACACCTTTATAGGCCCTACGAAAGCAAAAATTTCGTTGGTATGGGTGATAACAAAGAAGAGAGGAAGAAAATGAAAAAGACAAGGTACGTAGCTCTTGTACTTTTATCTTCACTATTGACTTTAGTGGGATGCAGCCGACGCGAGATTCTGGACGATTATCCCGTAACAGGAATAAATATCCGTTTGGATTGGGAAGGAGTAACCGGCCGTCTGCCGGAAGGAGTCCGGGTTATTTTCTATCCCAAGGACACCCAAGGAAGAAAGATTGATACTTACTTGCCGGCAAAAGGCGGAGAAATGAAAGTGCCCCCGGGGCATTACTTGGCAGTGATTTACAATTATGACACCGAAGTAGTGCAAGTAAAAGGCGAAGACAGTTACGAAACGATAATGGCGTGTACAGGAAACTGCACGGGATTGGGCGACAGCGAAACAGAAAACATGGTATGGGGACCGGATAATTTTTATGTGGCAACCCTGGACGATGTAGAAATAGGAAAAGGAGAAGAGTTACCGACACTAGAGGTAAGACCAAAATCTGTGGTAACCACTTACATCTTTTCAATAAAGACAGAGGGGCTGAAAAATGTCTCATCGATCATTGGCAGTGTTTCCGGAATGGCTGAATGTTACCATTTAGGTAAAGGAGCCGGCTTATGCCGCTTCGCTCCCATTTATTGTGAAACCGGTAAAGGGAATGGGGTTATAAAAGGGAGTTTCACCTGTTTCGGACATCCCGAACTGACGCAGGCAAGAGCTGATATCACTCAGTTTCTGAATCTGATCATAGTAAGGGTGGATGGTTCCAGACAAGAAGCGAAAGTGGAAATAACGGAAGCGGTAAAACCTCCTAAAGACGAGCCGGGAGAAGGTGATGAAAAACCTCAAGAGTCCGAGATAGAGATTGAGCTTCCGGATGACGAGAAAATTGTAGTGGATGATGTAGAGGTTCCTCCAGATGAAAGTGGCGGTGGATTTGATGGGAGCGTTAGTGACTGGGACGATGAAACGAATGTGGAATTACCGGTTGGTTAAGATATAAAATAAAGAGTCATAGAATTATTAACTTAAAACACACAGAATATGAAGAAGATTTTATTTGCAGCTTTAGCTGCACTGGCAATCACAAGTTGCTCACAGAATGAAGAAATTGAAGCTCCGACACAAAAAACGGAAATTAATTTCCGAAGCGTAGTTGGGAAGTCATCCAGAGCTGCAGAAGCTACAACTGAAAACTTGGAATCCCAAGGTTTCATACTTTACGCCTATAATACTAAAACAATTACAATGGACAAAGTAACAGCAGGTAGCTTAACAACAACATTTATTAATGGGAAAAAAGCAACTTGTACTAACTCTAACTGGTCCGTAGCAGATGGTCCATATTATTGGCCAATAGCCGAAAATTTACAATTTTTTGCTTACTCACCTGAAGCCGGCGGTATTACAAATTATGCCACAACCGGTACTTACCCGAGTTTCACGTATACTCTTCAGACGATACAGACAGATTTACTAGCCGCCTGTGTAACAGATAAAGCAAAAACCAATAGTGCAACCTCTGTTGGAAGTGTAGATTTAACATTCAATCATATTTTAACTCAGATTAATTTCAAGCTCCAAGGTAAAGACACAGGATTCAAATACAATGTTACATCTATAAAATTATCAGGAGTTGCAAATAGCGGTACTTATACTTATAACGCAGATAAAGGTGCATGGAGCGCTCAAACTGGCAATGAAGAATATACATATAATGCTACCTACTCTGAAATTGACGGTACAGCAACAAGCGAAATTGCGACAAGCAGTAATGCATTAATGTTAATCCCTCAGAATGATCTATCGTCAGTCAAGATTACTGTTACTTATTCCACGACTAATGATAATGGCAAAGTATTTGAAGGAACAAAAGAAGCCACATTAACCGGAACATGGGATATAGGCAAAAAAATACTTTATACGTTAACATTACCTGCCGGTGCTGAAGAATTAACATTTACAGCCCAAGCGGATGGGTGGACAAATGAAGATCCCCAACCTAGCCCAATTGAGCCCAATAAATAAATCACATCCATTTGTCAGGCCAATTATAATCTCCTGATAAGAACATAGCAATTTCCTGCTCCGCAATGAAACACCG
>DXLM01000130.1 GCA_019414725.1 Bacteroides sp. | reverse complement strand
AAGACCGTTCATTTCTGTCCATTGGAAAGTAAAAAGCAAAAAGAAAGTATTCCTCTGATTATTCACTCCAAATAAAAGTAAGCTTCCCTGCCCTTCTCATTATCCGGCTGCCCAAACTTGCAAATTCTGTCCAATCGCTTCACTAACCCTTTCACGTCCGAAAATAGAACATTTAATACGTTTTTTTTCAGATTTTATCACCTATATTTGCTCCACACATAATGGTAATCCATGGAAAAACGCACTACTATATTCAGCATATTTGTGTTTTTGTGCCTACTGACCAATAGCACTTATGCCCGGACGACAGAGTACGAAAATCCCAAAGATACCATATTGGACATGATGCTCTATTTTGACCTGAAGGCCCGACAGGCGGACAAGGATTACCAAGGAAACGGTAAAACGCTGGCAACATTGGATTCCCTGCTTGCCCATCCTGCCCGCAGCAGACATCTTTATTCCATTATTCTGGTTTCACCGGATTCATATAACGGAAAAAAAGAACCGGACATAGCGCCGGGCCTAAAAAGAAGCGAGGAAGTAAAAGCGTTCTTATGTCGGAAATATCCGCAAGTCAATGCCGCCCAAATCTGTATCCGTACAGGAGAAGAATACGGGGATGCCTTACGGAAACTGATAACGGACGACAGGCTGGTCCCCGACCGGGAGGATGTATTGGCATTGATAGATTATCACCATGACAATCCTGTAAAAATGCAAGATTTCTTGCAACATCTGGATGCCGGCATACCTTATCAATATATTTCCAACCAGCTGCTACCGGAGCTCAGACGGACAAAAATAAGAGTCTGCCTGTCTTATCCGGAAGAAAAGGAAGGAAAAAACTCCTCCACGGAACAGGCGGCCATGATAGAAGAAACTGAATTCATTCCGATTGACAGGGAAACGACCATTGCGCCAATGGCGGTGCAAGCACTCCCACAAAAGGAAAGGAGACAAGTAATAACAGAAACAGAAAAAACAGTAACAAAGGCAGAAAAGGAAAAAGAGACAAAAGCAAAACGGGGAAAAAGCCCAAAGAAAAGGCAGCAAGAAGAGACAAGACAGCCGGCAACACAGTGCTTGCACTGAAAAATAATTTATTGTACGACCTGGCACTGGCGCCTAATATAGAAATAGAAATTCCTGTAGGAAAGCGGTGGTCAGTGAACCTGGAATATAAAAGCCCCTGGTGGTCCAACAGTAGCAAAGAAATCTGCTACCAGCTGATTTCGGGAGGAATAGAAAGCCGCTACTGGCTGGGCAACCGTGAACTGCATCACCGGTTGAACGGACATTTCTTTGGATTGTATGCCGAAGGAGGTATCTACGACTTTCAGTTTAAAGGAGACGGCTACCAAGGTAAATATTACGGTGCGGCAGGATTCACTTATGGATATTCCACTTCAGTGTCACGGCATCTGGCATTGGAATTCAGCCTGGGCATAGGCTACCTGACCACGGAATATCAAAAGTACACTCCCTATGAAGGGTCACTAGTTTGGATGAGTAGCGGGAATTACACCTTTATAGGCCCTACGAAAGCAAAAATTTCGTTGGTATGGGTGATAACAAAGAAGAGAGGAAGAAAATGAAAAAGACAAGGTACGTAGCTCTTGTACTTTTATCTTCACTATTGACTTTAGTGGGATGCAGCCGACGCGAGATTCTGGACGATTATCCCGTAACAGGAATAAATATCCGTTTGGATTGGGAAGGAGTAACCGGCCGTCTGCCGGAAGGAGTCCGGGTTATTTTCTATCCCAAGGACACCCAAGGAAGAAAGATTGATACTTACTTGCCGGCAAAAGGCGGAGAAATGAAAGTGCCCCCGGGGCATTACTTGGCAGTGATTTACAATTATGACACCGAAGTAGTGCAAGTAAAAGGCGAAGACAGTTACGAAACGATAATGGCGTGTACAGGAAACTGCACGGGATTGGGCGACAGCGAAACAGAAAACATGGTATGGGGACCGGATAATTTTTATGTGGCAACCCTGGACGATGTAGAAATAGGAAAAGGAGAAGAGTTACCGACACTAGAGGTAAGACCAAAATCTGTGGTAACCACTTACATCTTTTCAATAAAGACAGAGGGGCTGAAAAATGTCTCATCGATCATTGGCAGTGTTTCCGGAATGGCTGAATGTTACCATTTAGGTAAAGGAGCCGGCTTATGCCGCTTCGCTCCCATTTATTGTGAAACCGGTAAAGGGAATGGGGTTATAAAAGGGAGTTTCACCTGTTTCGGACATCCCGAACTGACGCAGGCAAGAGCTGATATCACTCAGTTTCTGAATCTGATCATAGTAAGGGTGGATGGTTCCAGACAAGAAGCGAAAGTGGAAATAACGGAAGCGGTAAAACCTCCTAAAGACGAGCCGGGAGAAGGTGATGAAAAACCTCAAGAGTCCGAGATAGAGATTGAGCTTCCGGATGACGAGAAAATTGTAGTGGATGATGTAGAGGTTCCTCCAGATGAAAGTGGCGGTGGATTTGATGGGAGCGTTAGTGACTGGGACGATGAAACGAATGTGGAATTACCGGTTGGTTAAGATATAAAATAAAGAGTCATAGAATTATTAACTTAAAACACACAGAATATGAAGAAGATTTTATTTGCAGCTTTAGCTGCACTGGCAATCACAAGTTGCTCACAGAATGAAATTGATGGTATTGACAATGGAACTCCAAAAAGTAAAAATGAAATAGGAGTAAACACAATTGTCAAAAAGAGTTCAAGAGCCGCTGTTACAAGCAATAGCAGTTTCACGTCGTTTAAATTACATGCCTATATAGTTAAAAGCAATGATATTGCAACTTCAGGATGGGGTAATGCTTATATGGATGGTATAGAATATAAAGGAGGTCAAGGTAGCTGGGCAACAACAAGTGGTACTTTTTACTGGCCTATCACAGAAATGCAATTTTTTGGGTATACCAATGATGTAACCTATACAGCCCCTGCTAGTTCTAACGCTTATCCTACTATCAGTTATACTCTTCCTGACACCCCAGCCGATCAAAAAGATATTATAGTGGCTTATTCCAAAGATGTAACCAAGCCAAGTGATAATACATTAAATCTTACATTCCAACACATCCTCACCCGTATAAACTTTGCTGTGAAACTAGTTGATAGCAGCTATACTTACACAGTTGAAAGCATAACTGTCACCGGTGCCAAAGGCGGTACTGCAACATATACATTCGGAGGAACCGAAGGAAAAGGTGGAAATTGGAATATAACAGGAAGTGCACCTGCTAGTGGCTATAGCTATACATTCGATAATACCGTAACAGCCAAAGATGGTATTTATGATTATACACAAAATGATAATTCATTAATGCTGTACCCACAATCTCTTACTGATGCAAAAATCATAGTCAAGTATAAAACAGAGAAGGATAATGCAACATTCTTTAATGACTCAAAAGAAGTATCCTTAACCGGAGAATGGACCAACGGACAAAGTATCCGTTATATACTAACTTTACCGGTTGGTGCAGAAGAAATGAGTGTAAATACAACATATGATGAAAATTGGGATGCTACTGATAACGAGCAAACTCCTAAAAACCCTGCATCATAAGATCCCTCAGCAAGCTTATAAATCAATGAAATTATAATCTCCTGATAAGAACATAGCAATTTCCTGCTCCGCAATGAAACACCG
>DXLM01000013.1 GCA_019414725.1 Bacteroides sp. | reverse complement strand
AATTTATCCTTTCTATTTTATCTGTAATCCTCGGATGCAAATCTAAGGTAATTCTGATTGTTTTGCTTTAAAGTTATTCTTCACATTTTGCTCTGTATACGGTTAAGCAACCGTCTGGACACACAATGGCGCACGAAGAGCATCCGTTACAGGTATCTTCTACTACCTGTTGCACATAGTTATATCCTTTTTGATTTACTTTGGCGGTGAGCGACAGTACGTGTAACGGGCAAGCTACTACGCACAAGTTGCACCCTTTGCAGCGTTCTGTATTCACTACAACTACACCTTTCATTTTAGCCATAAGTCGATTACCTTATTGATTAAACATATCTTTATTGTAAAAGTTAAGAATATCCATCACCATATTCCGTGCTTCTGCTGCCGGACTATCCGGATTTAATGCAATGGCTTCCTGATAGTTGTTCAATGCTCCTTGCCAGTCACCTTTCTTGCGGAAAGCATTTCCTAATAAATAATATGCTTCGGCAGCATATTCAGGATTTAAATTGATTAATTGATTTAATTGGTCGATAGCGTGTTCGGTAGAACCTTCGGCTATTAAATTCTTTATCTCTTTCAGCTTTTCGGTCATGGTTTTGAATATATTAGTCTACCCACAAAGATAAAGCTTATTTTCAATCGAATAGGAATTTTGGATAATTATTTCCTCTTTATAGATAAAAAAAATTTTTGCTGATTGTATAATATATTGATATGTAATATCTTATAGGTAGGGCTTGAATGTTTCATATGAAAAAGTTGTTTGACTAATTATGTGAATGATTATAGGAGCATTAAAAGTAATTTTAATGTGTTTTGTAAAACGGTAATGAGGTCTTTGGTGGAAGATTAAGTGGGTTCAATAGACAAAAATTATATCGGGATGTAAAAAAAACAGCATTATAGGATGTTTTATTTAGAAATTTATATTTACTTTATAAGAGTTATTCAGTTTTTAACTGTTTTATGTTACAGCTGATATTTGCTGACAGTACTATTTTTATTATTAATAAATAATCAAATTTATGAAAATCAAGTTATTATTGGCTGCTACGGTAGCATGTGTATTGGGCTTTTCTTCATGCTCAAATGAATCAGTGAAAACTATTCCTGTATATGGTTGGCAAGGAGAAGGTGAGGAGGCTACAGAAGCGTCTATACAGTCCGATTTCAAAAAATGGAAGGACCACGGGCTGGTAGGTATGTGTTATAATGCGGGTGGTTTCAATGTAGAAAAACATACTCGTGCTGCAAAAATAGCTCATGCTACCGGATTGGAGTATCATGCATGGATTCCTGCAATGTTGAAAGGGGATGCAGATTCTACTTGGTATGCGGTAAACCGTAAAGGCGAATCGGCATATACTGTGCAGGCATATGTTCCTTATTATAAATGTATGTGTCCGAACAATCCGGATGTAATCAATTATCTGGTTACTGAATATAGTAAGATTGCAGAGATTCCCGAAGTTGATTTCATTCATCTGGATTATATTCGCTATGTCGATGTAATTCTGGCACGTGGACTTTGGGATAAATATGGTCTGGTGATGAATGAAGAATATCCTACAGCCGATTATTGTTACTGCGACAAATGTGTAGCCGATTTCAAGGCTGAAAGCGGTATCGATATCAAGTCGGTAGAAGATCCTTCTACTTGTGAAGAATGGAAACAGTTCCGTTACAACCGTATTACCAGTCTGGTAAATAAGATTGCGGCTGCAGTTCATGCAAAAGGCAAAAAAGTCAGTGCTGCTGTATTCCCAGGTCCGGACTCATATGCTAAAAAACTGGTTCGTCAGGAATGGAACAAATGGGATATCGATGCATTCTTCCCGATGAATTATAATGATTTCTATCTGGAACCGGCTTCTTGGGTAGGAGAAATAACTAAGGAAGAAGTAGCTTCCGTAAATGGAAAGAAGCCTGTTTACAGTGGTTTGTTCATTTGCCGTGACTGGCAGAATAAGGCTAATATCAAAGATCCGGAAGGCCACGGTCTGATTCCTTCAGAAATCGGTGAAGCTGTTCGTGGTTCTATTGAAGCAGGAGCTGCTGGAGTGGCATTGTTTATTCCTGCCAATATGACTGATGAACATTGGGCTGAATTTGATAAAGCTATTCAGGTAAAACCCTGATGCCATTGTAGCAATATAAGTAGTGAGGCTACAAAAATGAAATCTCCTTCGGAATCTTTCGGGAATCCGGAGGAGATTTTTTTATATGGCTGGGTATGTTTATGCTACTTTTTCCCTATAAATATAATGTTTCACTATGGTGGAGTGAACGTTTCATTCAAGTGAAGCTATCATTTCACTATAGTGAGGCGATAGTTTCACCTTAGTGAAATGTTTATATTATGTGGAAGAGTTGTAGATTTTATAAAATAGTAAAATCCCTTTTAAAAATGGTACGCTGACTGCTGATTTTTATAACGGTTATGATTTTATAGTTGAATTAAGAACGTTGTGTGACAAAAATATACAACGAAAATTGCGATTTTGAAGATTTCTTTTGGTATTATTTTATTTAGTGGTAACTTTGCAAAATATAATGAATTGCAAAAAATAACTAACTTATAGTACGAGGAAATGAATAAAATTATTTCAAAAGAACATTTTTCAGAAAAGGTTTTTAAGCTGGTAATCGAAGCTCCCCTGATTGCTAAGTCACGTAAGGCTGGTCATTTTGTGATTGTACGTGTAGGTGAAAAAGGTGAACGTATGCCTCTTACCATTGCAGAAGCCGATCCTGTAAAGGGAACTATTACGTTGGTCGTACAAGAGGTCGGTCTGTCATCAACTCGTTTGTGTGAACTGAACGAGGGTGATTATATTACCGATGTAGTAGGTCCGTTGGGTAAAGCAACCCACATCGAGAACTTCGGAACAGTAGTTTGCGCTGGAGGTGGAGTAGGAGTAGCTCCGATGTTGCCTATTGTTCAGGCTCTGAAGGCTGCTGGAAACCGTGTCATTACTGTATTGGCGGGCCGTTCTAAGGAGCTGATCATTTTGGAAAAAGAAATGAGAGAAAGTTCGGATGAAGTAATTATTATGACCGATGATGGTTCGTATGGCAAGAAAGGTTTGGTGACCGAAGGTATTGAAGAGGTAATCAAGCGTGAAAAGGTAGATAAGTGTTTTGCCATTGGTCCGGCTATCATGATGAAATTTGTTTGTCTGCTTACCAAGAAATACGAAATTCCTACCGATGTTTCGCTTAATACAATCATGGTAGATGGTACAGGTATGTGCGGAGCGTGCCGTATCACTGTGGGTGGCAAGACGAAATTCGTTTGCGTAGATGGTCCTGAGTTCGACGGACATCAGGTGGATTTCGATGAAATGTTGAAGCGTATGGGAGCGTTCAAGGATATTGAACGTGAAGAAATACATAAACTGGATGCTGTACAGCCTGATACATGTGAAGCTGTGAAGGCTGTTGAAGACCGTAATACACCGTGGCGTGCAGAGTTACGTAAAGCAATGAAGCCGAAGGAACGTACTGCCATTCCACGTGTGAAAATGAATGAGCTCGATCCGGAGTACCGTTCTCACAGCCGTAAAGAAGAAGTAAACTTAGGCTTGAATGAGGAACAGGCACTGACAGAAGCTAAACGTTGTCTGGATTGTGCTAATCCATCGTGTATGGAAGGTTGTCCGGTCGGTATCAATATACCTGGATTCATTAAAAATATCGAGCGTGGTGAATTCCTCGAAGCTGCCCGTGTCTTGAAGCAGACCAGTGCTTTGCCTGCTGTATGTGGTCGTGTTTGTCCACAGGAAAAGCAGTGTGAATCAAAGTGTATTCACCTGAAGATGGGACACGAAGCAGTAGCTATTGGTTATCTGGAGCGTTTTGCTGCCGATTATGAACGTGAAAGCGGTCAGATTTCTGTTCCTGAAATAGCTGAAAAGAACGGTATCAAAGTTGCAGTTGTAGGTTCCGGACCTGCCGGACTTTCATTTGCCGGAGATATGGCAAAACTTGGTTACGATGTAACTGTATTCGAAGCTTTGCACGAAATTGGTGGAGTGCTGAAGTACGGTATTCCTGAATTCCGTTTGCCGAACAAGATTGTTGATGTTGAAATAGAAAACCTGTCGAAGATGGGCGTACAGTTTGTCAAAGACTGTATCATCGGCAAGACTATCAGCGTGGAAGAATTGGAGCAGGAAGGCTATAAAGGTGTATTCGTAGCATCTGGTGCCGGACTTCCAAACTTCATGAACATTCCGGGGGAAAATTCTATCAATATTATGTCATCCAATGAATATCTGACTCGTGTCAATCTGATGGATGCGGCTAGTGAAGATTCTGATACTCCGGTAACATTTGGCAAGCGTGTGGCTGTTATCGGTGGTGGTAATACTGCTATGGACTCTGTACGTACAGCTCGCCGCCTTGGAGCTGAAAAGGCAATGATTATTTATCGCCGTTCGGAGGCAGAAATGCCGGCTCGTCTGGAGGAAGTAAAACATGCCAAAGAGGAAGGTGTGGAATTCCTGACTTTGCATAATCCGATAGAGTATATAGCAGATGAAAAAGGACGTGTAAAACAAGTTGTTTTGCAGAAGATGGAATTGGGTGAACCGGATGCTTCAGGACGTCGCAGCCCTGTTGCTATTCCTGGAGCTGTAGAAACAATAGACATTGATATGGCTATCGTCAGCGTGGGAGTATCTCCGAATCCGATTGTCCCGAATTCGATTCTTGGACTGGAATTAGGACGAAAAGGAACAATTGCTGTAAATGATGATATGCAGTCGTCTATTCCTACTATTTACGCAGGAGGCGATATTGTCCGCGGTGGAGCTACCGTAATTCTGGCAATGGGTGACGGACGCCGTGCTGCTGCCGCAATGGATAAACAGTTGCGCGGGTAAGCGGAAGAAAATTGATATTAGTATATAAATCTTATAGAGAACAGGTTGGCTGGTAATAAACCGGCTGACCTGTTTTTTTATAATTTAAAAATCACTACTTTTGTATTGATATAATTTTATTAATATAAGAGTACCTAATTTTATTATGAAAAAACATCTTTTATTAGGCATCCTGGGAGCTTGTGCACTTTCTTCTCAGGCACAGACCTTCAAGGAATGGCAAGATCCGGAAGTAAATGCTGTCAATCGTGCTCCGATGCATACAAACTTTTTTGCTTATGAAAGTATGGATGCAGCAGCACAGGCAATCAAGGAACATTCTAACAATTTCATGACATTAAACGGCAACTGGAAATTTTTCTGGGTAAAAAATGCCGATGCACGTCCTACAGACTTCTGGAAAGTTGATTTTAATGATAAAGGATGGGATGACTTACAAGTTCCAGCTGTATGGGAACTAAATGGTTATGGTGATCCTATTTATCTTAATGTGGGTTATGCATGGAGAAATCAGTTTACGAATAATCCTCCTTATGTACCGGTAGAAAACAATCATGTAGGTTCTTACCGTCGTGAAATTGTAGTACCTGCCGACTGGAAAGGAAAAGATATCATAGCTCATTTTGGTGCAGTAAGTTCGAATATGTATCTGTGGGTAAACGGAAAGTATGTCGGATATAGCGAAGATAGTAAGCTGGAAGCTGAATTTGATCTTACTTCTTATTTGAAGCCGGGGCAGAAGAATGTAATTGCTTTTCAGGTATTCCGCTGGTGCGACGGCAGTTATTTGGAAGATCAGGATTTTTTCCGTTATACAGGTGTTGCCCGCGACTGCTATCTTTATACAAGAAATAAAAACCGTATAGATGATATTCGTGTAACTCCCGATCTGGATAGCGAATATAAAAACGGTTCTTTGGCTGTTGAGCTGAAGTTGAAGGGCAGTTCGAAAGTGACTCTGGATTTGCTTGATGCGCAGAATCAGGTTGTTGCAACCAAGGAAGTGGCAGGAAGTGGTAAAGTGTCTGCAACCATTGCTCTTGATGCACCTCATAAGTGGTCGGCAGAAACTCCTTATCTCTATACATTACGTGCTACATTGAAAAAAGGTAATGAAGTAAGTGAGGTGGTTCCTGTGAAAGTCGGATTCCGAAAAGTAGAATTGAAGGATGCTCAAATTTTAGTCAATGGACAGCCTGTACTTTTTAAAGGTGCAAACCGTCATGAAATGGATCCGGACGGAGGATATTATGTATCTCGTGAACGCATGATTCAGGACATCCAGATCATGAAACAGTTTAATATCAATGCCGTACGTACTTGTCACTATCCGGACGATAATTTCTGGTATGAATTATGTGATAAATATGGTATTTATGTAGTAGCTGAGGCTAATCTGGAATCTCATGGTATGGGGTATGAAGAAAAAACACTGGCAAAAGTTTCTTCATACAAGAAAGCACATTTAGAACGTAATCAGCGCAATGTTCAGCGTGGTTTCAATCATCCAAGCATTATCTTCTGGTCTTTGGGTAACGAAGCTGGTTACGGACCAAACTTTGAAGCTGCTTACGAATGGGTAAAGGCTGAAGATCCCAGTCGTGCTGTACAGTATGAAAGAGCAGGCCTTAACGGAAAAACGGATATTTATTGTCCGATGTATTACAGATATAAAGACTGTGAGGAATATGCAAAGAATCCTGATAGTCCAAAACCGTTGATTCAGTGCGAGTATGCTCATGCGATGGGTAATTCTGAAGGTGGTTTTAAAGAGTATTGGGATTTGATTCGCAAATATCCGAAGTATCAGGGAGGTTTTATTTGGGATTTTGTTGACCAGTCATGCCGCTGGACCGGAAAAGACGGTAAGATGATTTATGCTTATGGTGGTGACTTCAACCGTTTCGATGCCAGTGATAACAATTTCTGTGATAACGGTCTGATCAGCCCTGACCGTAAGCCTAATCCACATATGTATGAAGTAGGCTATTTCTATCAGAACATCTGGACCAGTGCTGGTGATTTATCAAAAGGTGAGATTAAAGTTTATAATGAAAACTTCTTCCGTGATTTATCTGCTTATGCATTGGAATGGGAGGTATTGAAAAATGGTAAGGCGGTTCGTAGTGGACGCGTTGAAAATTTGTCAGTAGCTCCACGTCAGACTACTAATGTTAAACTTGATCTGGGCAAAACTTGTAAGTGTGCAGAATGGTTGCTGAATGTAAAATACGTTCAGAAAAATCGCGAAGGACTGCTTCCGGCAGGTCATGTAGTTGCCAAGGCACAGTTGACCCTGAATCCTTATAAGGCTCCTGCAATGGATCTTGCCAATGTAGAGGAGAAGAACGTAGCTGTAGTAGTTCCGCAGATAAAAGATGAAAATGTAAACCGTATAGTTGTAAAGGGAGAAAACTTCAATATCCAGTTCAATAAGCAGAGCGGATATATGGATAAATATGAAGTAAATGGCTTGGAGATGATAAAAGAAGGAGAAGCTATGACTCCGAACTTCTGGCGTGCTCCGACCGATAATGATTTTGGAGCAGGTTTGCAGCAGAAGTATGCAGCATGGAATAATCCTGGAATCAAATTAGTGTCTTTAAAGGCTGAAATGGTCGATGGCATAGCTGTTGTTTCTGCTGAATATGAAATGAAACAGGTTTCGGCTAAGTTGGCTTTAACGTATGCTATCAACAATAAAGGTGCTGTTAAGGTGACTCAGAAAATGACCGCAGATAAGAGCGCGAAAGTGGCCAACATGTTCCGTTTTGGTATGCAGATGGTAATGCCTGCTTCTTTTGAAAAGATTTCGTATTATGGACGTGGTCCGGTTGAAAATTATGCAGATCGTAAGACTTCTACTGATCTTGGTATATATAATCAGTCGGTAGACGAACAGTTCTATGCTTATATTCGTCCGCAAGAAAATGGAACGAAATCGGATATACGCTGGTGGAAACAACTGAATGTTGCTGGAAACGGACTGATGTTTGTTGCTGAAGCTCCATTCTCAGCATCTGCTTTACACTATACTATTGAATCTCTTGATTCTGGATGGGAGAAGAAGCAGGAACACTCTAATGAAGTAGAAAAGGCTGATTTAACCAATGTATTGATAGATAAAGCTCAGATGGGACTGGGTTGTGTAGATAGTTGGGGAGCAATTCCAGAGCCACAATATCTGCTGCCTTATGGTGATTATGAATTTAGCTTTATCATGACTCCTGTTTATCATTCTTATAGATAAATAAAGTAGAGCGATCTTTTAACTGAAGTAAAAGGCAAGGGGAAATTTGAAAATACCTGATAACATTTTCAAATTTCTCCTTTACTATTTGTTCCTGTCTATAAATATATTAGGTATTCCGAGTGCCGATGGTGTTTATTGTAAGTCTTGCTGGGTAAGATAACAGATAAACAATTATTTTTTCGGCTGATTATAAACAAATGTATGTTTGCAAGAAGTAATTTTATTGAATTTCTGTAGCCTCAAAAATACATTCCTGAATATTGAAATACAAGTTATCTGTTGCTTTCAGACTCCATGGAAAGAGTCGGACATGCAGCTGTTTATGCGGCTGGAGGGTTGCTTGTATCGGAAGTACTATTTTATGTTTGCCTGCTACCGGACGTTGGGCTTCTCCAATATCTGTACGTGGATAAAAGTCTTTTCCTCTTGCATAGGCTGCCCGATAACAGATATCTCCATCTAACATGAAAGACACTTGTTTGACAAGCAAAGTCTTGTCTTTGCTCTCTATTATGATTTCTACATACCGGTTGGCAGCTTCATCAATATCTGCTGGCCAGTTTGCTCCTGTTATTGTATATTTTCCCTCATTGAAAGTAATTCCTTTCATTCCGGTAACTTTCCCCTGTATTGTGATATTTTGACTGTTTGTTACTTCTTTGCATACAGCCTGTACCGGAAGTTTACGGCAATTGTCCCCATAACTGATTGTCACATAATCGGAGACTGTATTAGCTTTTCGAGGAGTGTAATGCAGGTAAAAACATTTGTTCCACAGTTTTCCGTTGGTGTAAGTGAGTACGAGTTCATTCTTTTCGTCCTTTGATTCTGGAGAATCCGTTAACGTCATACCCTCTGGAGCTTTCACTTTTAATGTACCCTGCTGGGGAGATAAATGTAGTCCAGTCAGGTCAAAGCATCTCGTGGCTTTGTCACCTGCATATATCGTATCAAAATTAATCAGGGTAGGGTTCAATATTAAAGGAACATTGGTACGTATATATTTTTTTAGGATATCTTTTTCTCTCAAACCTTCTGCCGCAAGTTCTGCGTAGCATGCAGCTCCGGTAGCTTGTGTATGTGTTCCGTCAGTGGGAACATATATCTGTTTTACCGTAGCTGTTTCTCCTAATTGTTCCACAAAGGCTTTCGTTGATGCTGTCATGTCTACGACTGGAACGTGCCGTTCTTGTGCTACATACTTCATTACTCGTACATAATTTAATGTAGAGTCATCGGGAGCGATACTCAGATCGTGGCATCCTTTCGGGCTGATTGTTCCGTCCTTCTGGAAATATCTTCTTACAATGGGAGTCACGAATATCGGTTTACCTCCCAACGAACGGGTTTCATCCACATATTTTTCCAAATAAGATTTATAGGTAGTCCATGGAGCAGTACCTCTTCCGTCTGCACCGTCCTTTCCTCCTTCCTTTTCATCATTATGTGCAAACTGAATCAATACATAGTCGCCTTTACGAAGATTGTTCTTGACCTTCTCCCATCTTCCTTCCTGATAGAATGAACGTGAACTGCGTCCTCCCCGGGCGTAATTGATTACTTCTACTTCCGGATAGAAAAATTCCTGAAACATTTCTCCCCATCCGCGTGTACGGGTTGTATTTTCTACATAATCGGCCATTGTTGAGTCACCAATGGTGTGTACTCGTACTTCTTGTGCTGAAAGTAAAATGGTACTATATATCCATAATGCTCCCAGACTCCAGTATTTTCTTTTCATTGCGTGTTTTATTTGTCTTTGTTGAATAAGTTATCTTTCTGACTAGCAGTTGAGGGTATTCCTACATATCCGCCTAGGTTACAATTCTTAATGCTGATTGTTTCTGTATTCGAGAAACTTAGTCCTATTCCTGCTTTATCTACATTTACATTTTCGAATGTTACATGATGAATAGGTTTGGCAACAGTACCCTGCAAGACAATAGCTGCCGCCGATGCTTTTTTACAACTGATATCTTTTACATAGATATTGCATACTTCAGAGTAATGGTTGTTGTCCATTCCTTCTCCTGCATACATCGAAGTAACGTAGAATAAATCTTCCACTTCACCAAACTGGCAATTGTTTACATAGATGTTACGTAGAAATCCTCCACGGTCAGGATTGGTTTTCATGTAGATACCTCGTTTGCAGTAACCTCCATATGTGCAATTTTCGATAAATATATTTTGCACTCCGGATGACATTTCACTGCCTAATACTACGCCGTGCAGTCCTTTAAACTTACAGTTACGTATAATGATATTTTCTGAAGGTCTGTTTGTGCTCCATCCGTCGTTATCACGTCCACATTTTATGGCTACGTTGTCATCGCCATTGTTGAATTCAATATTTTCTATCAGCAGATTACGTGTATACTCAGGATCTATACCGTCATTGTTTACAAGTTTGGCGTCATAACGGATGTTTCGGCAAATAATATTTTCTGATTTCAGCAAGTGAATACACCAGAAGGGTGCGTTAGTGATGAATACTCCTTCTATCGTGATATTCTTGCAGTCGAAAAACTGTATTAGCTGCGGGCGGAGGTAGAATCCTTCACCAAAATTACGTTCTTCTATGGAAACTTCCTTGTGATTCATATCTCGGCTTAATTGCTGGCCTTTCTTCTGTTGGCTTTTCCATGTAGCAAAAGTTGTACCGGCATTTCCGTCTATTGTGCCTTTACCGGTGATAGAGATATTCTTGAGCTGGTAACCGTAAATGAAGGGGCTGTAATTTTGCAGAAAAGTACCTTCCCAACTTGTTTTTACGACGGGTAAGTAGTAATGAGGGTCTGGTGAGAATTTCAGAGTTGCACCTTCTTGTAATTCAAGGCAAACATTACTAACGAAATGGATTGGTCCGTTTAGTAAGTATTCACCGCTTGGAACAATAATGCGTGCCCCTCCCATTTGAGAGGCACGCTTCATTGCTTTATCGAAAGCTGGCTTGCAGTCTTTCTTTCCATCGCCTTTTGCCCCAAAAGAAAGGATTTTCAAACTCTTTTGAGGCATTGGGGCTCCTGTAATTTCTGATAAAATTGAGTCACGTTTTGCTATCCGTATACTATCATTGGCGTATGCCATATACGGAAGCATGGCGATTAATAAAATAATCGCCAGTTTCAAGTGTTTGTGTAGTTTCATAGTGTCGTGTGTTATTGTGTCTGAATGTTTCTTTTTATCTCATCAGTGTTTTGGTTACTTCACCGATGTACATCGTATATTGTTTTGATGTATCTGCATTCTGGTTCAGCGATTTCAGCTCTTCAGCAGTCATCTTTTGTGACATTGCTTTTTTGCATTCTATTACAACGCTGGCCTTGCTGTTGTCATCTGTATAGAATGAGATTTTATAGGTGTCACTTTGTTCCATCAATGCTGTAGCAGCAATACGACTTTGATCTATCAGCAGGTAAGATACGTTCTTATTGAACATTTTTCCGAAACCACTCCAGTTGTCTGCTTTAATCTCAATTTCTTCACCATTTGAAGCTGTCAGAGTGATACGTCCTAGCGCTGCTATTTCGTTTAAATTGCTTGGTAACTGTTCCAGTCCAACCTCTTTCAGTTCGGCAGATGCGTTTATTTTTATTGCAGGCTGTAATTTCTGCATCGGAACACTTTGTGGAGCTGCTTCTGGAGTAGTATCTAAGAATTTTTGTCCTAATGCAGAAGCTGCCGACTGGAATAATTCATCTTTTAGATCGATAGTTTCTCGTCTGAACTTACCACAAATAGGGGCCAGTTTGGTCTTCTTTTTGTTCAGAGCCATATCATCTGTAATCCATTCTTCAGCTGAATATTTTTCTCCACCGTCTCTTGCTTCGTCGTACCAATAGCGGATGCGGGTCATCATCAAATCACATTTACCGTCTTTTGTATTAATTAAAAGCTGGTAGTAAATACGTGTGCGGTCAAGGGATAAGGCTGAAGAAGAAAATATAATGTATTCTTCTGCGGATGCGGCTATAACTCCTTCTTCTTCATTTGAATATGAAACATGGCTATACAACTTACCATCGGGTTTGAAACGACCTTTTGCCCAGTCTAGCATTTGATTGAAAATGTCTGTTTTTGATAATCCAGGAGCATTGATTTCTTTGGTAAAAGCTACTCTGCCATCGATTGTTGTAACGGCTCCTGTCAGATATTTCGGGTTGGAATTATCTTTTTTATCTTTTGCCATACTAATTATCGGCAAACACATCAGTAGGATAAATAAAATTTTTTTCATGGTAAATCTCTATTTGTTTTTCTAATTTTTACTGTAAGCAAATATACAGATAAAAAATATAGGAAGACAAGAGATACCTGCTAAAAAAAAGAAATGGCTGATAAATAAAAAATATTCACTACAATTCATACATGCTTAGAAATAGGTTCTAATTTAAAGCATTGTATGAACTATAGTGAATATATATTTAATTCCTTTTATTTAAAAGAAATATTTATTTTACTGGAATTTTGTCAATTCTTGCTTGATGACGTCCACCTTCAAAGTCTGTAGTGAAGAATTCTGACATGATTTTATCAGCCATTTCTGTGTTGATAAAACGTCCTGGCATAACGAGTACATTTGCATCATTGTGCTGGCGAGCCAGATGTGCAATTTCTGGAATCCAGCAAAGTGCAGCGCGGATACCTTGATGTTTGTTCAAGGTCATTCCTATGCCTTCTCCACTTCCACAAATGGCTATACCTGGATAACACTCTCCAGCTTCTACTGCAAGAGCCAGAGGATGAGCGAAATCCGGATAATCACAACTGTCGGTACTATATGTTCCGAAATCTTTGTACTCCCAGCCTTTTGCTTCCAGCCATTGCTTAACATATTGTTTTAGTTCAAATCCGGCATGGTCAGAAGCTAGTCCTATTACTTTCATTATAACATTGCTTTTACTTGGTTGTATACATTTTCTGCAGTGAATCCCAGTTTTTCGTCCAAAACTTTGTAAGGAGCAGAGAAGCCGAATGATTCCAGTCCCCAAACCTTACCGTTGTGTCCTACTAATCCTTGCAAGTTTACAGGCAATCCGGCTGTTAATCCGAATACCTTTGCACCTGTTGGGATAATACTTTCCTGATATTCTTTGCTTTGGCTGCGGAACAGACCTTCTGAAGGAACAGAAACGATACGAAGTTTTACTCCGTCTTTGCGCAACAATTCAGCACCAGCTACCAGTGTAGATACTTCTGAACCTGAAGCTACTAATATTACATCTGGATTTTCATCTGCACCAGCTACGATATAAGCACCTTTTGCTGTTTGAGTATAGTCTGTACCTGCAGGAAGATTTGCAATATTCTGGCGAGAGAAAATCAATGCAGTAGGAGTTGCTGTATTTTCCATTGCCAGTTTCCATGCTTGAGTTGTTTCTTCAACATCAGCAGGGCGGAGAACCAACATAGAATTGTGTCCTTTATGGTTCTTCAGTTTTTCCATCAGACGAATTTGAGCTTCTTGTTCTACAGGTTCGTGAGTAGGACCGTCTTCACCTACACGGAATGCATCGTGAGTCCAGATGAACTTCACAGGCATTTCCATCAAAGCAGCCATACGTACTGCTGGTTTCATATAATCAGAGAATACAAAGAAGGTTCCACAAGCAGGGATTACACCTCCATGCAGTGCCATACCGATACAGCAACAAGCCATAGTCAATTCAGCTACACCAGCCTGCAAGAAAGCACCGGTAAAGTCACCTTTCGTAAAGGCATGTGTTTTCTTTAAGAAACCATCAGTCTTGTCTGAGTTTGAAAGGTCAGCCGAAGCTACTATCATATTTTCTACCTGAGTAGCCAATACTCCCAAAACGGTAGCCGAAGCAGCACGTGTTGCAGCACCAGCCTTTTGTTCGATAGCTTCCCAGTTTATCTTTGGAGCCTGATTTGAAAACCAGAATTCCATTTTGGCAGCCAGTTCAGGATGTGCTTTTGCCCATTCTGCTTTTGCTGCATAGCGTTCTGCTACGATAGCTTTAAGTTCTTCGCGACGAGCAGCATACAATTCTGCCACTTCAGGGAATATTTGGAATGGGTTTTCAGGATCTCCTCCTAAATTGTTGATTGTATTGATATAAGCGTCACCTCCTAATGGAGCACCATGAGTTGCACAATTGCGTTCATAGCTTGATTTGTCTGCTTTCAAAGCGCCTTTACCCATTACGGTCTTACCGATGATCAAAGTCGGCTGATCTTTTACAGCTTTTGCTGCTGTCAATGCTTCACGGATTTCATCGGCATCATTTCCGTTGATAGTAAAAACTTTCCATCCCCATGCTTCGTATTTTTTTGCTACGTCTTCGTCTGTAACAGCATTACATTCGGTAGAAAGTTGGATATCATTTGAGTCGTAGAACATGATAAGATTATCAAGTCCCAGGTGTCCGGCTAAACGTCCGGCTCCTTGAGAGATTTCTTCCTGTATACCGCCGTCTGAGATATAAGCATAGATTGTCTGATTCATTACATCTCCCAAACGTGCTTTCAAGAATTTAGCTGCAATGGCTGCACCAACAGCAAATGTATGACCTTGTCCCAATGGGCCAGAAGTGTTTTCAATGCCACGCATAATATCTACTTCTGGATGTCCAGGAGTAGGGCTTCCCCATTGACGGAATTGAGCCAGTTCTTCTAATGTGAATTTTCCGCTCAGGGCCAATACTGAGTATAGCATTGGTGACATATGTCCCGGATCGAGGAAGAAACGGTCGCGACCTTCCCAACGTGGATTTTCGGGATCATAAACGAGAAATTCAGAAAACAGTACATTTACAAAGTCTGCACCACCCATTGCGCCACCCGGATGACCGGAATTAGCTTTTTCTACCATAGAAGCAGCCAAAATACGAATGTTGTCGGCTGCACGGTTCATTAGTTCTTTATCGTTTTTCATTATTGGATATGTTAGTTTATGCAAAGATAGTAATATTCTTTAAAATGTAACTATTTTTATTTTTAAAAGCTGGTAAACTCAAGGGTTGCGTAATCTGATTCAAGGGTAAGATGCTTGCCATCTGCTTTTATGACATTGAATGTCGTTTCCAGACTATTTATGCCATACGGTTGAAGTTTGCTTATCGGATAGATGATTTCACCCTTTTCGTTTTTATCTATTCCTACTCGTATACCGTCATCTCCTGTAGAGTAGCGATGTACAAAGTCTTTCATTACAACTTTTTGTTTGTCGTTTTCGTAAGAAAATCTGCCAATGAATGTACCATAGCCATGTGTACATTGCTTTTCTGCTACTTCTACGACCCATAGCTGGATGCTGAAAAACATTCGTTGACAGTCTTTATGAACGACGCCGTCTTCGTGTGTAGTGAACTGTTCCAGCCTCCACATGCCTTCTATATTTCGGTCTATCGGCTCTTTTTGGCATCCGCTAAATGTTATGCAAAGCAGTAGTATAGTTATATAAAATATACTTTTCATTGTTCTATATATAAATGAATATTATTCTTCGACTTTATAATATGCTTCCTGTTTTCTTTATGCTAAGCATTCCTCCGGTAGAGTTGCCGAGGTAATTACCGCGGTCCAGTCCCATGCTGACTGATGTACTCCATCCTTTTGCCCATTGGGGGCTGTATGTTACTTCATACAGTGAACTGAACTGTTTTCGTTGCTTGTCAAGAGGAGTACTGTAAGTTCCCCAGTGGCGGGCAAAAGAAACTAAAATGCGATAATTCCATTCGTCACTCGGATTACCTTCTATGCCTAAATGATTTGCTCGTACTCGGTTGCTTTTAAAGGTTATTTTTCCATCTTTATTATATATAGGTCCGGGTAGGAGAGGGTTTCCCATACCTTGTCCCCAGTGCTGCCATGCTTGATAGCAGTAATTATTGTAATAATTGTCTCCTGCACTGATTTGATAACCTAAACTGCCTGCAAACAAGTCATATAAAATTGGTCCGGTCTGATCTTTTGTAGACATTCCTTCCCATAATATAGAACTTACCCATCGGTTCTTTGGCAATGTAATTTCTATGCCTATCTGTCCGTCTTTCCAGCGTCCATATTGCCAGAACATTTGTGAGTGGTCATCGAAGAAATGTTCCAGATAGGCACGGAACTTCCAGTCTTTCAAATAATAGTTTATAGCAAAGTTCCAGCTACCCAGATGATTGCCTTCTACATTTACCTGATCTCCCCAAGGTGTATCACTTCCACCGCTCATTGGGACAAAAGCTTTGAAAAAACTCTTTAAACCATCAGGCATGTCGGTAATCAACTCACTTGTACCGTCACTCTTCTTTTTTAGCTGGTCGCCTGCAAATTGGGTTGCCATGAGTAGACCAAACTCAAATTCAGCAGGAAGTTTTTTTCGGTTACCGATTCGGAACATCAGGGACTTGCTATGATAATAAATATTTTTACCATAGGTGTTTCCTGCTGACACGAAACTTTCCTGCCATCCGTTATCGGTAAACATTCCGTATGCTAAATGTCCTTTCAGCGAGAGCCATCCTTTGGTTCCGGGAATAGCTACATATTCTGCTATTTCTCCACGGACTTGAGGTACTGGGCGTGCATTGGCGCCTTCTACCATCATACCACTACTCAGGCGTTCATTCTTTGTCAGAGGAAATCCCGGACGTTCTTTGCTTCCAACACTTAGTCGGAGAAATTTCCATGAGAAATCAGCAAAAGCTTGCTGAATAACAAAATCAGCTGTCTGATTTGCAGTTGCTGCTACATCCAGTCCTGCCTGTATCTGCCAGTTATGGCGTAATTCTTTATCAAAATTTATTCCTGCACGGACATAGCCGCTATTAGGTTCTACGCTTGAAAGTCCGTAACGGTTTGAGGTTAGCCACAATGGGGCATACGTGCCATTTGATACATTTCCACTTGCTTCCACCCGATAGGTTAGTATGGAGTCTGCTGTCTGTGCATGCATAGTTCCACCCAGACATAACATCGCAAGCCATGTACTGATACATTTGTAAGTCATTGATAATTGATTTGATAAATGTGAATGCAAAGTTAAAACTTTTCTGTCAGTAAACCAAACAGGGTATTTGCTGGGCTGTTTGAAACTAACAGAAGCGTTATTATTAAGAACAAACAACTATAGGCTATTGTTGTGCTGAGTGTAAAATTTGATATGAGTATAAATAAAATCTCCTCCATGTTTGATACGTGGAGGAGATTTCTTGACTCTATCTACGAATAAAAGTCTTCGTATAAGATTTAATAAAATTCTATTCTGCGTAAAAGATTACTCGAATAATTCATTAGCAGATTTTGCGAGCTCCATTGCTGATTACTACATCATATACTTTAGGGCTGCGACCGAATTTTTCTTTGAAGCGTTCTTTGGCTGTGATGATGAATGTTTCGTAAAGTTCATTTTTCACCAAGTTGATAGTACAACCTCCGAAACCACCTCCCATAACTCGAGAGCCTGTTACACCACAATCGAATGCTACATCATTCAAGAAATCCAGTTCTTCGCAGCTTACTTCATACAATTTACTCATACCGTGGTGAGTTTCATACATTTTCTGACCTACGGTTTCATAATCATTGCGTTCAAGAGCTTCGCATACATCAAGTACGCGCTGAATTTCTTCGATTACATATTCTGCTCGTTTATAATCTTCTTCGCTTACTTCTGCTTTTACCTCTGCAAGCATTTCGAGAGTAGCGTCACGCAAGAATTCAACGTTCGGATATTTTTTCTTCAGTGCAGCTACTACGTTTTCGCAACTCTGGCGGCGTTTGTTGTAAGCTGATGAAGCAAGTTCGTGCTTAACAACAGAATCAACCAAAACCAGACGGTAACCTTCCGGACGGAATGGGAAGTATTGATATTCCAATGAACGACAGTCAAGACGCATTAAGCTGCCTTCTTTACCGAATACAGATGCAAACTGGTCCATAATTCCGCAGTTTACTCCGCAGTAGTTGTGCTCTGTAGCCTGACCTACTTTCGCAAGTTCAAATTTATCTATTTTGTTGTCGCCGAATAAATCATTCAGAGCAAAGGCAAAAGTAGATTCGAGTGCAGCAGAAGAAGACATACCAGCTCCCAGAGGAACATCGCCTGCAAATGCTGTATTGAAACCTTTTACATCTACTCCTCTCTTTATCATTTCGCGGCATACGCCAAAAATATAACGTGCCCAGCTAGCTTTAGGTGCATCTTCTTCATTCAAACCAAATTCTACATAGTCTTTCAGGTCAATAGAGTAAGCACATACTTTATTGGTGCCGTTTGGTTTAATTTCTGCCATAATACCTTTGTCTACAGCTCCCGGGAAAACAAATCCTCCATTATAGTCTGTGTGTTCTCCTATCAGGTTGATGCGTCCGGGTGATGCATAAATACTTCCGGTTGTACCATCGAAATGCTTGATGAAACGGCTTCTTACAAATTCTATATCCATAGTGGTAAAAGCTTAAAAGGTTAATATTGTTTTAGTGAGAAACTAAAAAATGATGAATGAAGACTTCTTTAACAAAAAGTGATAATCTTCATCCATCATTTTCGTCTATCATCTTATTATTCAACAGGGATATCTTTATTTACATTTTTGCAACCTACTAATCCGTAGAACAACAGATAAGCTAACATTGCAATGATAAGCCAGTAACTATTCATGTAACCAGCTGAGTCTGAGATGAACTGCTGTATCAATGGCAGGATTCCACCACCTACAACCATCATCATGAAAATTCCTGATGCCTGTGCTGTATATTTACCCAATCCTTCTACAGCGAGGTTGAAAATACCTCCCCACATGATTGATGTGCAAAGTCCGCACAATACAAGGAACAGAGCGCTCAGAGGTACAGATGCCATCTGGAAACCATTGTCGGCGCTATAGCCCGGCATAGATACTGTAACTTCTTTCGGAGTAAAGATAGCGATAAGAATAAAGCAGATAGCAACTATTGATACTGTGATAAGCTGTACACGACTTGATACTTTACCGCTGATGACACTACTTGCCAAACGTCCAACCAGCATCAATAACCAGTAAATTGCAGCGATAGCTCCACCGATAGCGGCACCGTCTGTAAGCAGACCAGCTCCTTTTTCTGTAGAGTCTGCCAAGTAGAAGTTAAGTGTTCCCGGGATACCAATTTCGATACCTACATAAATAAAGATACCGATAACACCTAGTACAGTGTGACGGAAGCTCCATGGGCTGTGAGGGTGTTGTTCTTTTTGAACTTTACCTTTACGCAAGTGCGGTTCAGGAATGCTGACAAAAGAAATAATGATGAATGTGAAGATAAATACACCCATTGCGATGAAAAGCAACGGAGCTACATCCGACATTGCAGTCTGAGGAGTTACACTGCCGATCAATACACCTACGAAAAGCGGAGTAAGAGTACCTGACAATGAGTTCAGTGCACCACCTGCCTGGATTAACTGGTTTCCTTTGTTACCACCTCCACCTAACAGGTTCAACATCGGGTTTACTACAGTATTTAACATACATACGCAGAAACCACAGATGAATGCTCCCAGCAGATAAATGATAAAGTTTAATTTAATAGTGTATTCACCCATTGAGAACACTGAAACATCAGCGCCTACCAAGCTTGAAATATACTGGGTGAGCAAGCCGAAGAAACCTACTGCCATTGCAATCAGGGCAGTTTTCTTATAACCAATTTTTACAAGCATATTTCCTGCCGGAATACCCATGAACAAGTATGCAAGGAAGTTCATCATGTTTCCCATCATACCCAGGGTGTTTGCACCGGCATATTGGTTTTTCCAAATCGTTCCGAAAGGTGCTGCAAGATTAGTGACGAAAGAGATCATCGCAAAAAGAAAGAACATCGTAATAATTGCGATGAGATTGCCATTCTGTTTTTGTTGATTCATGGTTTTGTTGATAATATAGGGTTAATAAATTAGGTTAGTTCTGTTTCATTAAATTATTGCTCTATTCCGAATTTGTATACGGTAACTTGATGGTATACTTCTCCAGGATTAAGGGCTGCAGAAGGGAAATGGCCTTTATTTGGTGTATCGGGGAAATGTTGTGCCTCGAAACAGATTGCACTACGTGCGGGGAATGTAGCTCCATGCCATCCAGCGAAACCACTGTGCCAGTTGGCTGTGTATACTTGTACGCCTGGTTCGGTGGTATAAACTTCAAGAGTACGACCGCTGATTGGTTCTACGCATTTGGCAGCAAATGTCAGTGTTCCTGCTTCTTGCTTATTGATTACATAATTATGATCGTATCCAGCTCCATAAACGAGTTGTTGGAACGGTTCGTTGATGCGGCTTCCTATAGTATGTGGAGTGCGGAAATCCATTGGCGTTCCTTCTACTTTTAGTATTTCTCCGGTAGTAATAGAAACTTCATCAATCGGAGTATAAAAATCAGCGTTGATGGTAACTATATTGTTTTCTACACTGGCGGTCGGTGTTGCCAGACCAGAAAGGCTGAAAAATGCGTGGTGAGTAAGATTAACAATTGTACGTTTGTCTGTTGTTGCTGTATAAGTAAGAACTAATTCGTTCTGATTGGTAAAAGTGTAAACAACTGTTATATCAAGGTTGCCTGGGAATCCTTCTTCTCCATCCTCTGAAAGATAATGAAGTGTTACACTTTGTTTGCTTGTTTGCTGAGCATCCCAAACGCGTGCATGGTAGCCAGTTGGTCCTCCGTGAAGTGAATTCGGACCATTGTTGATTGTAAGTTTGTATTCTTTACCGTCAAGCTGGAATCTTCCTTTGGCTATACGGTTTCCGTAGCGTCCGATTAATGTACTTAAGAAAACTTCCGGGCTATTGATTACGCTTTCTATATTGTCATGTCCTTGTACGACATTGGCCAGTTTTCCATTTTTATCAGGAACCATAATGGCTAAGATAGCACCTCCATAGTTGGTGATAGCCATTTCAGCACCGTTGTCGTTTGTCAAGATAAATAAATCAGTTTCTTTGCCTCCGATATTTTTCTGGAAATCGGTTCGCTTTAAGCCGCAAAGGTTATTTTCGTAATAAAATGTGTTATTCATAATTTTTTATATCTGTCGTTATCTTTTTATGACTTGTAAATGTATGCAAATAAAAAGATTTTATTCAAGATACACAAACAAATCTGTTATTTTATTCTTTAGGTAGGCAAGTCGAAAGCAAATCGGCAACGATAAAACTACTTCCCCCTACAAATATAAAGTCATCTGTTTCTGCATCTTTTTGCGCAGAGGCTAATGCTGTTTTTACATCGGGATAAGCTTCACCTTTCAGGCCAAATGGAATTGCCAGTTCTTTTACTTTATCGGCTGGTAGAGCACGTTGTACACTTGCTTGAGTAAAATAGTAAATGGCGTTTTTAGGAAGCATTGCCAGTACTCCAGTAATGTCTTTATCATTTACCATTCCGATTACAATACGTAGTTGTTTATATTTTTGGCAGGATAATTGTTTTACAATGTATTGTATTCCTCCTACATTATGTCCTGTATCGCATATAACAGTAGGATGTTCCGATAATTTTTGCCAGCGTCCCATTAATCCGGTCAATTCACAGACATGAGCAAATCCGTTCCGGATATCTGTTTCGGAAATATGGTAATTCAATTTTTCTAGCTGATGAATAGCCGAAAGTAAAGTATTGGTGTTCTTCTTCTGACAAAATCCTCCCAGTTCACCTTTTAAGTCTTTAAGAGAGCTTGTCTGGTAAGTATATTTTCCATCTTCGTCTTGGAATATATCTGTTAGCAGATGCTCTTCTTCAGCAAAAATGATTGGGGCGTTAACTTCTGCTGCCTTATGTTGGAAAACTGATTTTGTTTCGGGAGTTGTTTCACCAATTACTACAGGTACGGATGGCTTGATAATTCCTGCTTTTTCACCTGCTATTTTTTCTAGCGTATTACCAAGAAATTGCACATGATCGAAACTGATATTGGTGATCAGACATAAATCTGGATGAATGATATTAGTGCAGTCCAGTCGTCCTCCCAATCCTACTTCTATAACAGCTACATCTACTTGCTGGCATGCAAAATAATGAAATGCCATTGCGGTAGTCAGTTCGAAAAAAGAAGGGTGAAGCGGTTCGAAGAAAGAACGATGTTTTTCCACGAAATCAATAACGAAGTCTTGTGAAACAGGAATCCCGTTTATACGGATACGTTCACGGAAATCGACCAGATGAGGAGATGTATATAATCCCACACGGTAACCTGCGGACTGAAGGATTGCTGCTAATGTATGCGAACATGAGCCTTTACCGTTTGTTCCAGCTACGTGGATAGACCGGAACTTCTTGTGTGGATGTCCGAAATATTCGTCGAGTGCCAGTGTGTTTTCTAATCCTTCTTTGTATGCTGCCTTTCCTACATGTTGAAATAAAGGAGCGCTATTATATAAATATGCTAGAGTTTCCTGATAAGTCATTTATGTCTGTTGTTTTTTGTCGTGCAAAGATAAATCATTTATTGACATAATATATCAGTACCACCATGGATAATCATTTTTTCTTCCCTCTATACCTATACTGAAAGAGCTGCTTTCGCCTACCTTGAAATTAATCATGCCTCCGATACGGTCGGGTGCATAGTTTGGCAGAGGATAATAATAAGGTGGACGTTGAGGTGTGAAGGATTTGTTCCCATAGGCGTAAATACTGATTCTGTCGGTCAGTTTATATGCTGCTACTCCTGCAATTCCTACCGTATGATATCGGAGAAATCCCCAGTCCATATTGCTGGCATAAAGTCCTCCTGCCACACTGAGGCGTTCGGTGATAGGAACAGCATACATAAATGCTGCATCTTGTCCGAATCCTACTCCAGATGGAGCATATTTGCTGGGGCTGAATGTCAGATTCAAGCCAATGGAAGCATTGAAGCCTTTGTGCAGTTGCCATGTGGCATAACCATAATCGAATGGGGTGATACCATACATACCAAAGGGCTGTATATATCCTGTTTGAGGAATAGGGGATACCAACGGTACATCAAGGCTGTCTTTTATCATTGTAGTTTGCGTAGCTTCAGGAGAAGGAGCAATGTCTTTTTCCTTTTCTGTCTGTGAAAAGATTTTGAAAGGGAATAATAAGACGAGTAGTATCAGGTATATTTGTTTCATGTCAGCGTTTTTTTACATTTATCTTTTACCAAAGATACGGATATTCTTGTATGTCGCATGACAGGAGCAACAGAGATTAACGCAGATTAACGCAGATTTATATGAAAAAAGGTGCAACATAGCCTTTCTCTTATACAAAGAATGCTATGTTGCACCTTTTTTGTTGTATGTGAAATATTAATCGAACAAGCTTCTGAACTTTTTGAATATCTTTTCTTTTAAGCTCATATCTGGTTTAAAGCTTTCCGATTCCTGCCATTTTTCCAAAGCTTGTCGTTCTTCTTTGGTCAGACTCTCAGGAATATATACACTTACATTTACCAGTAAATCTCCAGTTCCGGTACTGTATCCATAACTGTTAATGTTAGGTAATCCTTTTCCTCGCAGGCGAAGCACCTTTCCGGGCTGTGTACCCGGCTCGATTTTAATTTTAGCTTTTCCGTCGATAGTCGGAATCTCTACGGTTCCTCCCAGTGCGGCAGTAGGTACACTTAACAACAGGTTGTATATCAGGTCGCTTTCATCACGAATTAGTTCCGGATGTTTTTCTTCTTCGATAAGAACTAACAAGTCTCCGGCTACTCCGTTGTGCTTTCCTGCATTACCTTTACCGTTCATGGTAACTTGCATTCCTTCGGCTACACCTGCTGGAATTTTTACAGTAACTACCTCTTCGCCATATACGATACCTTCACCGCCACATTCCTTACATTTATTTTTGATGATTTTACCTTCACCGCCACACTGAGGACATACGGTTTGGGTTTGCATCATACCAAATATGCTTTGTTGTGTACGGGTAACGCTTCCTGTACCGTGACATGTAGGACAAGTTTCTACACCACCGTCACCTTCTGCTCCTGTTCCATGACAATGTGAACATTGAACATATTTCTTAAGCTTGAATTTCTTTTCAACTCCAGTTGAGATTTCTTTTAAGTTTAGCTTGACCTTTACACGTAAGTCTGATCCCCGGAATTTACGCTGGCGGGTTTGTCCGCCACCGCCTCCAAAGCCGCTGAAACCTCCATGTCCACCGAAGATATCGCCAAACATAGAGAATATGTCATCCATAGACATACCCTGTCCGCCAAAACCGCCAAAGCCTCCAGCTCCAGCAGCTCCATCTACTCCAGCATGTCCGAACTGGTCATAACGTGCACGCTTATCTGGATTGCTTAGTACTTCATAAGCTTCTGCAGCTTCTTTAAATTTTTCTTCTGCTTCTTTATCTCCTGGATTTTTATCAGGATGATATTGGATTGCTTTCTTACGGTATGCTTTTTTTATCTCGTCTGCTGAAGCTGATTTGTCTACGCCCAGCACTTCGTAATAATCTCTTTTTGCCATAATGATAAAAACAAGGATTAGGAAATTACTGTGCTACAACAACTTTTGCATGGCGAATAACTTTGTCGTTTAGCTTGTATCCTGTTTGGACACAATCTAGAACTTTACCCTTCTGTGTTTCGTCCGGAGCAGGAACCAATGCTATTGCTTCATGAAAGTCGGTGTCGAATGTTTCTCCTACCGGTTCCATCTTTTGCAGACCTTCTTGTGCGAGAACTTTCAGGAATTTCTGTGAAATAAGGTCTATACCTTCATACATAGCCTGTACATTGTCGGCTTTCTGCATGTTTTGCAAGGCACGTTCTAAATCATCAAGAATAGGAAGAATTGCGCTGATTGCTTTTTCTCCACCATTCTTAATTAATTCAGCTTTTTCTTTCATTGTACGTTTGCGGTAGTTGTCGAACTCTGCAGAAAGTCTTAAATATTTATCTTTTTGGTCTTCGATAGTTTGCTTAGCTTCCTCTAATTCTTTTTCCAGCTTTTGTTCAGCAGATGGCTCTTCGCACTGTTCTTCTGTGTTAGAAGTTTCTTCTGTTTGAGTTTCGGTTTGTTCCGATGCTTCTTCTTGTTGAGCCTTCAATACCTCTTCTTCTTGCGGATGATGATTTTTTGTAGTCATGATAATATCTATTTTTTATTTATTTCTTAATACAAATGTTGCATATAATTATTCTTCGACTTTCTTACAAATTTCGTGCCTGAATGAATAAAAACATAAAACAGCTGCAAAAATACAATTTTTTTGTCATACTGTCAGTCAAAAAAATGTGCTTCATGCCTTTCACCTGAAAAGAGTTCCTTATGAAAGGATGAAAGGGAGAATGCGTAAAAACTTTGTAGGGGAGAAAAATTCTCGATCTTTTAGTGAATTTTACTTGAAGTTTTTGGAAAATATGTACAATCTTTTTTGAGATTTTAGTGATGAATATATATCCTGTTTATGATAAATAGATGTTGAAGGAGTAGGGGAAGCTGCAATATATAATAAAAGCCGGTTTTATGCTTGTTTCACTTAGAAATGTTAAGCATAAAGCCGGCTTTTTCGGATTGCAGATTATTTTTATTTTTTCAAAACCTCTTTCATACGGTTTACGACCTCAGGGGTTGGTAAATCTTTTTTCTCTACTATCATAAAAGCAAAGTTATCTGCCAGTACCTCTTCGGGGTTGATGACATAATCTGTGTTTTTACCTATTTTTTCGTATAAGTCTTCAGCTTGTTCGATAGGTATGATTATTGTTTCTCCGTTCTCTTGTATTGGAATGAACTGTTCATTCAGAGGAATAAGTCCGATTTTTATGTAATCAAAAAAATCGCCGTCCTCATATGGACGATCTGTATAGATCATCATTGTATAGTTTTGAGTTCTACCATTTACGGTAAGCGGAGTATAGCTGTCATAACGGCTGATGTCAGGATTGGAAATACGTTTTTCCAGAATATCTGTTGGAAACAATATTTCGTGATCCATAACCGTGAAACCTATTGTCTGATATACTGACTTCTTAAAATTCAAGTCGTGACGGGTCAGAATATGAAACAACTCGTGTGCCAGCAATAATTGCATTTGTGCATCTTGCGTATTGTTCAGAACATTTTCTCCTATAGCAATCCAGTTCTTGCGAGTATAGGCACTTGCTCCTCCTTCTTCCTGCATTGATGTCTTTATTAAAATGATTTCATCAGGAAAACTAAGAGCCAGTTTTTGTTTTTTGATGGATGCAACTATTGCATTGAAGGCATTTGTTGCCTTTTTTTTCTCCGTATCACTCCAGTTCTGTACGCTGCTCATCGCTAGAGTAAGCAATTGTGACTTTCGTCCTTCTTTATTCTGTAAGCGTGAACAAATATCGAACTGATTCCATCCATTGGTGTACTCGTCGATATCTGTAATAAGCATCTGCGCTTCAGCTTTTGTTGCAAAACGGAAAAAAGGATTGTTTGTTGCTTTTTGGGCAAACCCTGCCACCGCAACCATACATAAACAGATTGCGATGATTGTACGTGTTAGTTTCATAATCGTAGCCTTTTTTCTATTTATTCTTTGTCTTTCAGGGCTGTAAAGATAAGTCCTTCCAGCTCTTCTGCCAGTTCAGGGTTGTCCTGAATGCACTGTTTAGCTGCATCCCGTCCCTGTCCAAGTTTGGTTTCATTGTAGCTGTACCACGAACCGCTTTTTTTGATTATACCCAGTTCGGCACCTAAATCAATAATTTCTCCACTTCTGGAAATTCCTTCACCAAACATAATGTCGAATTCCGCTTTTCTGAATGGAGGGGCAACTTTGTTTTTTACGATTTTTACGCGAGTCTGGTTTCCGATAATGTCTTCTCCATCTTTGATAGGTTGACCTTTGCGAATATCCAGACGTACAGATGCATAGAATTTCAGCGCATTACCTCCTGTTGTTGTTTCCGGATTTCCAAACATAACACCGATTTTTTCACGCAGCTGGTTGATGAAAATACATGTTGTATTTGTCTTGCTGATGGCAGATGTCAGTTTGCGCAGAGCTTGTGACATGAGTCGTGCCTGCAATCCTACGCGGTTATCTCCCATATCTCCTTCTATTTCAGCTTTAGGAGTTAATGCGGCAACAGAGTCGATAACGATGATGTCAATAGCAGATGAGCGGATCAACTGCTCAGCTATTTCTAATGCTTGCTCTCCATTGTCAGGCTGTGAAATCCACAAATTATCGATATCTACACCTAATTTTGCTGCATAAAAACGGTCGAAAGCATGTTCTGCATCAATGAAAGCTGCGATACCACCTGCTTTCTGTGCTTCTGCAATGGCATGGATTGCCAATGTTGTTTTACCTGATGATTCCGGACCATATATTTCAATGATACGTCCTTTAGGATAACCTCCAACACCCAAAGCTGCATTCAGTGCGATAGAACCAGTAGGAATGACTTCTACTTCTTGTACATGGTTGTCACCCATTTTCATGATAGAGCCTTTTCCGAAGCTTTTTTCTATCTTATCCATTGCAGCCTGAAGTGCTTTCAGCTTTTCGCTGTTATTTGGTTGGGGGCTTTCTACTCCTCCTTCGAATGCTAATTCATCTTTTTTCGCCATATCGGATATTTTTATATTTTCGAAAATACTTGTTTTGATATAGTCAGGAATAAAGAGTTATCCCAAGATCTGCGCAGCATGATCTTTCGTCTTTATTTCCTTCGGAGAGATGATACGTTCTATTATTCCTTCTTCATTAATGATAAAGGTTGTTCGGAATGTACCCATATATTTTCTTCCGTACATGCTTTTCTCTCCCCATACGCCGAATTCCTGAACTAATTTTTGTTCGGTATCTGCAATCAATGTAAACGGAAGTGTATTTTTCTCTATAAATTTTTGATGTGATTTCTGGTCGTTTATACTAACGCCAATAACTTCATATCCAGCTTCGCGAAGTGCTGCATAGTTGTCACGCAAGTTGCATGCCTGTGCCGTACATCCGGAAGTCATGTCTTTGGGATAAAAGTATAAAACAACTTTTTTTCCTTTGTAATCGCTCAGGCGTATTTCTTCACCTTTTTCGTTAAGTCCTAATATTTCAGGGGCTTTATCTCCTACGTTCATAAATAAAGATTGAAAAATAAAGAGCCTGTTTAAATTTCACAATATGTCGTTGGGGGGAATGACAAGCCCCAACAAAATTTAAACAGGCTCTATTGGTATAATGGTATTATAATTCTAAATCGCCATCGAATACTTCATGCCATGGTAAACCATATTTGTTGAGAGCATCCATAAATGGATCTGGATCGAATTCTTCTACATTCCATACTCCCGGACGTTTCCATAAGCCTTTTAAGAACATCATGGCTCCAATCATGGCAGGAACACCTGTTGTGTAGCTTACTCCCTGCATGCCTGTTTCCTGATAAGCAGCTTGGTGTGAGCAGTTATTGTATACATAGTAAGTATGCTCCTTACCGTCTTTCAGACCACGGATACGGCAACCGATAGATGTTTCTCCTTCGTAGTTTTCTCCTAAATCTTGAGGATTAGGTAAAACAGCTTTCAAGAACTGCAAAGGAACAATTTCCATACCGTTATAATTAATAGGCTCAATGCTTGCCATACCGATATTCTGGATTACACGCAAGTGAGTAAGATACTCTTGTCCGAAAGTCATCCAGAAGCGTGCACGTTTGATTGTCGGGAAATTCTTAACCAATGATTCCAATTCTTCGTGATACAGCAAATATGAATCACGCGGACCAATGTTAGGATAAGTCAGATCTTTATGGAATTCCAGCGGTTTAGTTGTAACCCATTTTCCGTCTTCGTAATAACGTCCGTTCTGAGTGATTTCTCGGATGTTGATTTCCGGATTGAAATTAGTAGCAAATGCTTTGTGGTGATTACCTGCATTGCAGTCTACGATATCCAGATAATGGATTTCGTCAAAATGATGTTTTGCTGCGTATGCTGTGTATACGCCACTTACTCCCGGGTCGAATCCGCATCCCAAGATAGCAGTCAGACCAGCTTCTTCGAAACGTTTTTTGTATGCCCATTGCCAGCTGTATTCAAAGTGAGCTTCATCTTTCGGTTCGTAGTTTGCTGTATCCAGATAGTTGACTCCGGCTTTCAGACAAGCTTCCATGATGGTCAGATCCTGATAAGGAAGTGCTACGTTAATAACGATTTCGGGTTTAAAACCATTGAATAAAGCCACCAGTTCGTCTACATTGTCTGCATCTACCTTAGCGGTTTTGATGTTAGGGTTACCGATTGCCTTTACAATCGCGTCACATTTTGACTGGGTGCGGCTAGCAATCATCACCTCACTGAATACTTCGGGATGTTGAGCCACCTTGTGTGCAACAACGGTACCTACACCGCCTGCACCGATAATCAATACTTTACTCATTTATCTTAAATAATAATCTTAAATGCCCGGTAAACGTTACCGTTCAATATGCAAAGATAGAAAATTTTCTCAAACGTCATGCAGTATTCCAATTATATCCGTATTTTTGTATTGTAATATGTGCAAATCCATAAACTATTTACTGTTTGTGATTGTTTATGTAGCGTAAATGTAAAATAAGTAACAAATATTTGTTCTAATATAAAATTTGATATGAAGAAGATTTTTTTTGGAGTAGCTGCAGTATGTGCAGGAGCATTAATGATGACAACGGCCGGATGCAGCAGTAGTAAAAACGTGACTAAGATTGATTTGGCTGGAGAGTGGAATATTGTTGCTGTAAATGGCGAAAAGATAAATGTAGACAATATGCCGTACATCGGTCTGGATGTAGACGGAAAACGTATTTATGGGAATGCTGGATGCAACAGAATGATGGGAGGTCTTGAACTGGATTCATTGAAGCCCGGTGTGATACATTTCACTCAAGTGGGTGCTACACGTATGATGTGCCCGGATATGGATGTAGAAACCAAAGTTCTTGGTGTATTGGATAAGGTGAATGGTTATGTTGAAACTCCGGAAGGTATCGCTTTGACTGATGCCGATGGTAAAACACTTATGAATCTGGAAAAACGTCAGCTTCCTGAGTACTCTGTAAATGATTTGGCTGGAGAGTGGGTTATTTCTACTGTCAACGGTACAGAACTTGAAAAACAGGAAAATGTTCCTTTCCTTGCATTCAATATTGAAGAAAAACGTGTGCATGGAAATGCTAGCTGCAATGTTGTAAATGGTGGATTCATGCAGGAAGAAGGTAAAGAAAATTCTTTAAAATTCTCTCAGATGATTTCTACCATGATGGCATGTCCGAATATGGATACTGAAAGACTTGTTTTGGAAGCTCTTAATAAAGTAGCTAGTTTTACATTGGATCAAGATAAGTCTAAGTTATCACTGTTAGACGAAAATGGTACAGAAGTTATGTCTTTGACAAAGAATACAGGCGAAGTCTTGTCTAAATAAGTATAATTTAATAGTACGATAAAAGCGATATTGTTTCTTCTTGTCTGGAAGAGGCAATATCGCTTTCTAATTAGATTTCATGGTGATATCAGTTCATGTTATTCAATTCATATTTTAGAGATACCATAAAATAGCCTTTCAGTTGCCGTTCATAATATTCGTAGAATCCGGTAGAAGTGGCACTTCGTGATAAATTTTTTCGCTGACTTAATATATCAGCCCAGTAGACAGATAGCTCTGCCTGTTTTTCTTTTAAGAATTTCCATGAGAGCTTTATATTCCACAGTATCTCATTTTCATCATCTCCTGATATTCCTGTACCATTCCGGAAACGATAATTGGCATCTGTCTTGAAGATAAAGTCCCAGGGCAGATTGATGGAACTATCTAGCCCTAATGTATATATGCGAGTATAGGTATTACGGTTTTGCAGGGAATTTTTTGATTGGTAAAATGTCCATTTCCCGTTTAATTCAATATTTCCCCACGAAGGCAGGTAAGATAATCTCAAATCGCTGTTTAAGCCTGTGGTATGTGTCTTGCTTTGTTGAGGCATTTGGTTGTCATATCCTTCATTTATCAGGCTGACATTTTGGTTGAAATTACCCGCTCCTGTGAGATAAATCCGGAAAAAGTTAAAGCGCTTGTCATAAGAAGCATTGCCTGACAGTCCCCAGTTGCCATTAATGTTGACAGGAAAAGTTTCTCTACCTCCTGTCTCTGTATTATATATTGTAGCACGGGTTACAGAGTTTATTTGCTGATTCCAACTCATTCCCACCATAATCCCTTTACGGAAGTTATTGAACATTGCATATATATAGTTACTATACGAAGCACGAAGGTTCGGGTTACTCCGTGTAATATTCAAAGGTGAACTATAATCGGTAGGCGCAATAAGATCTCTCAGCATGGGTTGTGAAGTTCCTCCATTGTAACTTATCATTGCATAATTGTCACCCTTATGGTATGTGAGGGTCAGATTAGGCTGCCATTCAATCGAATTTATTGTTGTGTCTGCCTGATGCCTGCCTGTATATTCATTGATTGATCGTTTTTGAAAGGTCGTAGTCAGACTGCTTCTTATTCCCCATACTTCTCCGTTATATGTGAACTGTAGTGCCAGATTATGTCCTGAAGTCAGGCTGTTGCTGCGATTGGCAAGACTGTCGATATTCCCCGCTTCATATCCTTCCGGCAAAATGCCGATAGGAATATTTTTATCATCCGGCGCTCCCAAGTTGTATGTATTACTGTTCAGATGTTCCTTATTAGCATTGAAACCATAAGATATCTGTAGGCGACTTTCCTTGGTTAAGACTTGTGTGTAAGCCAGATTCAGTGTATAGTTTTGCTCTTTTCCCGGTGCATACTGATATTGATTGAGAGATAACACAGAATCTTTTCCTGCTATATCCGACAGGCGGAAATAGCGTGTGGATGACAATGTGTAAGTTTTGCTCTTATTCTGGTTTTGTGCCGTGGAAAAGCTAAAACTGATATTATTTCCTTTCTTGTTTAGTCTTCGGGTAATGCTTGTGTTTATATTATAATTGCTATATTGGCTCTGTTCTTTCGACTGTCTTTTACTGTCATTAATGTAAGTAGCCGGATCTATTTCTTCAAATCTGTCGAATGGATTTTGGGTGCTGACTTCCGGATTAGTATCAAATGTTGCTTCCCGGTTGTGGTCATCACTGTTGTTGCGGTTGGAATTGAACCAACCGGAAATGTTGAACATGGTTAGCGAATCAATATCCCATTTAAAATCAACGTTTCCATTGAATCTGTTTCCCTTACTTAATCTGTTTGATTCGGAAATGGCATACTGGTTGCCGGTCGTCATGTATTGTTCACTATAAGAACTTGATTCATTTCCAACCCTATCATTTGAAAAACTGACATTTCCTGAAATTTCAAACTGATCTTTTACTTTCGTGATATTAGCTCCAATCGTATTCGAAATATTTTTATCATATGGTGTAGTATAATGGCGGTTTGTAGACTGCCCGTTTATCATGAAATTATCTCCGGCTTCATTAAAACGCATTATTTTTCCGTTTATATCCCGTCGTTTATGAGTCCCATAACCACCTTCTGCTGATAAAAGTATGGCGTTGTTCACTTCTTTTTTAGTCTGAAGATCGAGCACATAGTTTTTTTCTGCCGATTTCATACCTGTAGCTTCTTCCTGTTTGGTTGGCTTGTCGTACACTTTCAGCTGACTGACAAACTTGACAGGAAGGTTTTCCAAAACGACCTGCTGGTTACCTTTAAAAAAGTCTTTGCCATTTACGGTTATTTCTTTGATGGTATGTCCGTTGTAAGTGATGGTTTTTTCTTTGGGATCGTAAGTTAATCCTGGAATGCGTTTAACCAATTCTTGCAAATAGGATCCTTCTGGTGTAGGGTAGGCATCTACATTATATATAGTAGTATCACCCTTCTGTTCCATAGCCTTCAGTGGAGCAACGACTACAATTTCTTTCAGGTGCAGTGCATTTTCTTTTAGCTTGATTGTACCCAGACGCACTGTGTCCGACTGGGATGTGATGGTTTTAAATACCGGACTACATCCTGTATAGGATACTTTGAAAAGATAGCTGTGATTCTTTTTGCGTGAGAACGAACAAGTAAACTTGCCCTGTTCGTCACTTACAGCTCCTGTTACAAACGTAGAGTCAGGTAACTGTATAAGTGCGATATTGGCATAGGGTAGAGCTTCAGTTTGCTGGAGAGCATTACATAAAACAACACGCCCTTTTACCACTTGCTTTTGTGCCAATATCTTGACCGGCATCAACAGTAGTAACACAATGCTTACTATGAACAGGTTCAGTATTTTCATTACAAACACAAAAGTAAGAAAATACTTTTCAATGTCTTATATAAAAAACATAGATATAGGAGTTTTAACTATTAAGCCACATTTTTAATAAAGACACTTTTTCGCGACTGATATATATGGTTTCGCTATAAGGAGGAATTACGCTTACTACGGCTTTGCCATTGAAATGGTTTTGTATACTTTTAATAGCATCTGCCGATAAAATAAACTGTCTGTTGGCGCGGAAGAACATTCTATCATCCAGCTGCTCCTCCAGTTTATTCAGCGGAAAATCGATGACGTGGGTTTTTGCATCTTTCGTTACGGCAAAAGTTATTTTATCTTCTGAGTAAAAATAGGCAATGTCACTTACCTGGACTGTATATAGGTGCTTGGGGCCGGAAATGAGAAAGCGAGTACGAAATTGTTTTTCCTTTTTTTCGGCAAACGACTTAAGTAGTTGCTCTATGTTTGATAAATTATACGTATGTTCCGAGCTTAAAGCGAAAAGGCGTTCAAATTTTAGGATTGCTTCAAGTAGCCTTTCTTCGTGTATCGGTTTTAGCAGATAGTCGATACTGTTTACGGTAAAAGCACGTACAGCATATTCATCGTATGCGGTTGTAAATACAATCATACTTTGTGGCTGTGCCTGTTCGATAAAGGTAAATGATATGCCGTCATTCAGTTGAATATCAAGGAATATAATATCCGGATGAGGATTTTCATTAAACCAGCTTACTGCTCCTTCGATTGTTCCTGGAAGCACCGTTACCTCCCATTCCGGACGTACTTTTTGTATCATCTTGTTCAGCAGTCGAACTGCCGGAAACTCATCTTCTATGATTACGGCTTTTATTTTATTCATATAATAAAGGTACTTTAATGACAAATTTATTTTTGTTGTTTTCTATGATAAGCTCCCTGTTGCATAATAACTTATAGCGTTGGGAGAGATTCATAAGCCCTTTTCCCGATGAGGCAACCCCTTGTTTGAGTTTTATAGGATTGGAAACACTGAGCCAGACCTCTTTGTCACGTACTTCGGTGGTCAGTTTTACTTCCATGGGTTTACTGAGACTTATGATATTGTGTTTGATGACATTTTCTATTAAAAGTTGTAGTGTTAAAGGAGGAATAGGTACATCCCAGTATTTTTCATCTATTGTATTGTTGATATTTAGGCAATCTCCCAGACGGACTTTTTGAAGTAGGATATAAGTATTAAGAAAGTCAAGCTCTTCTCTGAGCGGAATGGTATGCTTGTCCTGGCAGTAAAGAATATACCTGTATGTATCGGCGAGGTTTCGTGTAAATTCTATGGCATTCATCGGATTATATTCTATTTCAGAAATAAGTGTATTCAGACTGTTAAATAAAAAATGCGGATTCAGTTGGTTTTGTAGCGCCATATACCGGGCTTGTGCTGTTTTTTCCTCCAGTTCTTCTGCACGTTTATATAGCTTCACCAGATCTACGTAAAAACGGTTCAGCATGAATTGTCCTACAATGATGAGTTCTATAAACCACACTGTAAGCATGACATACAATCCTTTATCTTTCAGCATAAAAGGATGAGGTGACTCTATGAGCAGTTTGGTAGAAACCAGCAACAGGTAATTGGATATGAAGAGAATGATTGCAGCAGTTATTAATCCGATAGACAGCATGCGATGATTCTTTAAGAAAAACTGATAATACATCATCAGTTTCTCGTTTATGTATTTTACGCTGAGTCCAACCCCGTTAAATAATACAACTACGGCAGAAAAAGCCTGAAAAGTCATCAGCCGGTCTTGATATTGGGAAGGAATATCTGCATAATATACCAATAGAAAATAAGAGAAGCATCCTATTCCGGAGAATAAAAGTACATCCCACAAATACCGCTTTATGTCTTTCAGTCTGCTTTTCATTTGTATCATTCTATTATTGTATGTCTATTTTCCCTGTGGCTCTGTCCAGCCCGCTTTTAGCTATCTGAGCGTTTAGCTTCGACTGAATATAATTGATTTTGGCATCCTGATGATATAATTGTGCATTGATAACTTCAAGGATGGAAATATTACCTTCTTTATATTTGTCCATTGCCATCTTTTCGCTGTCGGCTGCTTTCGACAGAGAACTTTCTGTGAGTCTAACTTTTTCTATAGCTTGCGAGTAGGTATAAAAGGCGGTTTCTATTTCCAGACGAATATTGTCGGCCACCTTATGATGATTCTCGATTGCCATGTTTACACTATATTTCCCTGATTTTTTGGTATGTCTACGTTTACCCCATTCGAATATAGGTACGCTTAACTTGGCATATACAGCGTAATTAGGATCCAGATCCGATTTGAAATCATATCCCGGTGATGAATAACTTCCATCTATACCAACCGACAGTTTAGGCAAATATTGTGCATTAGCGATTTTCGAAGCTGATCTTTGAATGTCGACTTTATTGGTTGCTATTCGCAGTTCCGGTCTTGATGCCATAGCTGTTTCTACCGTTCCCGGAAAGTGCTGAACTTCTGTCAGTGGTACAACGACGGAGTCTGTTTCCAGCTCTTGGTTGAATGGAATGCCGGAGAAAGAGTTCATAGATAAACGTGCTACTTCTGCGTCATTGCGCGACTGTATCAGCCGGTATTCAGCATCATTCAGTTTAACTTCTGCTATAAGTAAATCGTTACGGTCGGAATATTCTTCTTCTACGCGGTCTTTACTACCTCAACCAACGTTGCGACCGATTCTTTAAACTCTTCGGCCACTGTCACCATTTCCTGACGTGCGACTTTATTCCAATAATATACATCAGTATCATATATGATATTGTTTGTCACACGCATCTGCTCATAACGTGACGATTCATTTTCTTTTTTTGCCTTGTCATATCCAGCCTGTAGAGCTCCTCCTGAATAGATAGGCTGGGCTAATGTGAGCGATGCACCATATTTAGCATTTCGTCCCTGAAAGCTAACAGGCTCATTAAGTGAAGGGATAGCTACAGAGAGTTCTGCCGGATTACCGGTATAGTTGAAGTTGGCATTACCAGACAGCGAAGGCAGGAAATCAGCTTTTGCCGATTTCTCTTTTTCCTGTTGTATGGAAGCTGCATATCCTGCTGCCTTTATGTCTTGGTTATATGCTTTCACCTTGGTGCGATATTCTTGCAAAAGTTTGTTGTGTTGTGCCTGAGCTTGTGCAGAAACACACATCAGGCACAATATAATCCATTTATTCATCCTCTTGTAATTTGTAAAGTTAAGAAAAAGTTCCACATAAATTTCGAGAAAACGCAATAGATACTATATTTTGTAAAAAATAGCATATAGAGCCGGAGTCACAAATAATGTAAGCAGTGTGGCAAACGACAAGCCGAATACGATTGTTGCTGCCATGCCACCAAATACGACATCGAATAAAAGCGGGATACTTCCGAAAACAGTTGTCAGTGCAGCCATCAGTACAGGACGTACTCTGGAAACTGTAGCTTCGATGACTGCCGTATATGGCGCGATACCTGCTCTTCGCTGTACGTTTACTTCATCCAGCAATACAATAACATTCTTTATAATCATGCCTAATAATCCGAGCCATCCGGCTATACAGAAGAAACCAAACTGGAATCCTGTGAGCAATAATCCGAATACCATACCGATGAGTGACAACGGTAGAATAAGGAAAATGATAAGTGGCTGCCGGAAATTTCCGAAAAGCATGACGAGAATGATTATCAGCATGATAATGGCCAAAGGAAAATATTTGGTCAATGCTGCCATGGCTTCTTTCTGATCTTTATATTGTGAATCCCAGAAAAAACTATAGCCTTCGGGCAGTTTGATGTTTTCTATTTCTTCCCGTATCTCTGCGTGTACTTCTTTCATGGTATGTCCACGTTTCACGTCACATTGGGCAGCCATGGAAAGCTGTCGGTTGTATGTACGCACAAGCGGATATTCCCATGCGATGTTGATGCCATCGGTTACTTGTCCTAACGGAGCAGAGTTAGATCCATTCCATATCTGCGGATCTTCCAGTTTTTCTGTATCCCATGATGCCTCTTCTTTTGTGCGGAGTAGTACGGGAACCTTTTTGTCATTATCGCGGTAAATACCTATGGCCGTTCCGTCGCTAACTGATTTGACAGCATTCATCATATCACTCCGTCCGATATTCAGTCTTCCGGCTTTTACCGGATCGTAGCCCGCTTTTATCATCATAGCCATATTTCCCCACTCGTTGCGTGCATTCAGCACTTTCGGATTCTTACGCATGATACCGATAGCAATGTTTGTCAGAGAATCCAATACAGCCGGATCATCTCCACAGAACCGGGCTTCGATTAAAGCCTGAGGTATGCTGTTGATTTCGAAACTGTTGACTCGTATAAGTGCATCCTGAAATTTTTCAGGAAGCTTGTGATATAAAATTTCCTGTAATTCGCGTGACTTTTCAGGAGTTTCTGCCTCTATCAGACATTGAGCATAATTAGGTTGCGGACCATAAGCAGCATTTGCCAGATAATATCTTGGAGGAGTTTGCCCGATATAAGTAGAAACCTTCTTTACTCCATCGAATGTTTGCAGGTATTCCGTCAGTTGTGCAGCCTGTTTTTCACTCTCTTCGATACGTGTACCTTCGGGCAACCACATGTCTACGGAAAAGTATTGCTTGTTTAATAGTGGCATAAATTGTTGAGGAATATATCTGAATCCCCATCCGGCCACAACTAGCAGTACAACCATGCATCCTACTACTGTATATCGTTTCCGTATCGTGAAACTTAGTGCTTTACGGAAAAAGTCGTATATACGTCCGGTGAATAATTCGTTTTTCAGTTCTTCCGGTCGTGGACGTCTTACGAACTCTTGAACGAAAAATACATTTTGTGTGATGGCAAGTACCCAGCTGAGCAGCAAAGACACCGCTATTACAATAAACAGCGATGAAAGAATCTCGCCTGTGATATGTGGAGAAAGATATACCGGCAAAAAGGTAAGTACTGCTATCAGTGTAGCTCCGAGAAGAGGCATGGCGGTACTTGATACGGCGTTCAGTATGGCAACACGCTTTCTCATTCCATGTTGCATATTAACTAAAGCTGCATCATATACCACAATGGCATTGTCTACCAGCATACCCATTGCAATGATGATGGCTGCAAGCGACATTCGTTGCAGGGCAATTCCAGTAGCCTGCATGTAGATCAGTGTTCCGAAAATGGAAAAAATCAGTCCGCTACCTATTAGAAATCCGTTTTTGAATCCGATGAAGAACAATAGTACAGCTACTACAGTCAGTACAGAAACAATGAGATTCATTACAAATCCATCGTTAGCTACAGCCGATTCATATCCTTGATCATAAATAATGTCCAGTTTATATCCCTCCGGCATATCAGCTTTCAGCTTATCAATTTGCTGGGATACAAGTTCTGCCATCTCTACTACATTCCCGTCGGATACTGTTGAAATTGCGATACCTACAGCTGGAATATTTCCGATTCTCATCAGGTTTCTTGCCGGACGCGAATAGCTTTCTCTGATTTCTGCAATTTCTCCCAGCCGGAAATATTCACCTTTACGCGAAACGACAGTCAGATTCTCTATTTCTTCCAGACTTGTAAAACTTCCATCGGCTTCAATTCGAAGACGGTTTGTGGATGTTTCTATCGCACCTGCATCGACTACCTTGTTTTGTCTTTCAAAGGCTGAGGCTATGTCGGCCATCATTACTCCACTTTGAGAAAGTAGTGAAGGGTTGACCGTTACTTCGATTGTCCGGTTCTGAATACCGAACAGTTCGACTTTAGCCACGTCTTTTACGTCCAACAGTTCATTTTTTATTTTTTTTGGCACAGTCTTCCAGTTCGCGATAAGTATGTGTTTCACTGCTTAAGCCGTAGAATACTCCCAAGACATCACCAAAATCATCATTTACAACCGATGGACCTGCACCCGCGGGTAACTTGTTTTGTACATCGTTTACTTTCCGGCGAAGTTTGTCCCAAAGCTGTTGCATATCTTTGGCGCGTATTTCTTTTTTCACATAAACGGTAATTTTAGAAAGCCCTGCCCGGTTTTCCGTCTTCAGATAATATAGTTCACCCAGCGACTGAATCGATTCTTCCAGTACATCGGTTACTTGTTGTTGTTCTTCCATTGGAGAAGCTCCCGGATAAGAAGTTGTTACGAGTGCTTGTTTGATTGTGAATGGTGCATCTTCAAGCTTTCCCATATTGTTATATGCGAATATGCCTCCACTCAAAATCAGTATCAGTATCAGCCAGCTTAAGGCTTTGTTCGTCAGGAAAAATTTTACTAATCCTTTCATCAGTATTTCGTTTTAGTCTTGAATGGTTATTTCTTCGTTTTCCGAGAGATAAGTCAGCCGTGTTGCGGCAATTCTTTCACCGGCAGAAAGTCCTGACAGAATTTCTATTTTGTCATTCTTTCTTAGCTTGCCTGTTTTTACAGACCTTTTTACAACCCGGTTCTGTTCGTTCACGAGCCAAACGAAAGAACCCGTTTCGTCAGTATGACAAACAGCCGTTTGGGGGATGACCACGCTCTGGTATGAATATGAAGATGAACTAAAGCTAGGGATTAAAAGAGAGCCTGCCATACCACCCAATAAGCTGTTGTCTGCATTGTTGATTATTGCTGTAAATAAATAAGATATGTTGTTGTCGCTTGCGCTTTGTGTGATATAAGTCTTTTCCGGTATAAATGTTTTTTCCTGTATAGCATTGAATGTGATAGAGCAGGGGAGGGCAGACTGCTTTCGGGCATTTACTGCCATATCTTCCGGAATATAGGCTTCAACCTTGATTTTGGAAAGGTCGATAAATGTTACTACCGGAACAGAGGCCTTGATGTCCTGATAACGCTCTATGTTAACTTTTTGGATATATCCATCGAAAGGTGCATACAGTTTGGTATCTTTTAATTCATTGACGGATGTTGTATAGTCAGCCTTGGCTTTTTCGTAACTTGTTCCTGATATGCTTCCTTTTTCATATAGATTTGAAATACGTTTGTAGTCAGCCTCCGTTTGTTTATAGATAGCCTCTGCGCGTTGTTTGCGAATCAGAAAGTCACGGTCGTCGATAGCGGCAATTAGCTCTCCTTTACGGAAGAACTGTCCGCTTTGTGTATCGAAAGTATATACCGGACCACCTACTCTGAAAGAAAGTTCTGTAGTCCGGTAAGGTTGTGAAATGAATGAATAGCTGCGCTCGGAAGATGTATCCGACTGTTCGGCACGGATAACTTTTACATTAGGAGCTTGCTGCTCCTTGTTTGAGTTGTTGTCGCACGATATGAAACACCCTATACATGCGAGAAATAAAAGTGCTTTTTTCATCTTAATGTTCTTCTGAATGATTATTTAGTAATGCAAAAGTAAGTCAAGGTAAATAAGGCTTCAATATTGTTGTTTCTGAACCGTAGATAGAAGATACTGAACCGTAGAAAAGCAAAACTGAATACTTTTGGGCAGTTTCACCTTATATATAATATATATATGAAAGGCTTTATATAGAAGCGTTTAGATCTTTACAGAGATTTATCTCGATGTTTTTTTATTTTTTGTACAAATGTTCCGCTCTTTTCGTACAAAAATTCCGATGTTTTGTACAAATTTTCTGATTTTTTGTACAAAGATTGAGAAACATTTCAGGATGTTTTTTGAAAACTTCTGCATGAATTCTTCTAAACATGGCATATACTGGAAAATGACTTGTGCCAAATTCTGTCGATTTTAGGTGAGATTATGTAATTTTTGGCGTATGCTTTGTCTGCTTTGTCATAACGGACTGCCAAAATGTCCGTCGGCTATGAGAAAAAAAGAAGTTTTCTTTCTGGCACGCCATTTGTTTTAATTATGGCGTAATGCTTCGGTATTACAGAGTAAACTTGAATAAAAATAAATAAAATAGATACAATTATGGGAAAGATTATTGGTATTGACTTAGGAACAACAAACTCATGTGTTGCAGTATTCGAAGGTAACGAACCGGTGGTAATTGCCAACAGCGAAGGTAAACGTACCACTCCTTCAGTAGTAGGTTTCGTTGATGGTGGCGAACGTAAGGTTGGTGATCCGGCTAAACGTCAGGCTATTACAAACCCGAGACGTACAGTATATTCTATCAAGCGTTTCATGGGTGAAACTTACGATCAGGTTCAGAAAGAAATTTCACGAGTACCTTATTCAGTAGTAAAAGGTGACAACAATACTCCGCGTGTAGATATCGACGGACGTTTATATACTCCACAGGAAATCTCAGCAATGATTCTTCAGAAAATGAAAAAGACTGCTGAAGATTATCTGGGACAGGAAGTAACAGAAGCTGTTATCACAGTTCCGGCATACTTCTCAGATTCACAGCGTCAGGCTACTAAAGAAGCTGGTCAGATTGCAGGTTTGGAAGTAAAACGTATCGTAAACGAACCGACAGCAGCAGCACTTGCATATGGTGTTGACAAATCAAATAAGGATATGAAAGTTGCAGTGTTCGACCTTGGTGGTGGTACATTCGATATCTCAATCCTTGAATTTGGTGGTGGTGTATTCGAAGTATTGTCAACTAACGGTGATACTCACCTGGGTGGTGATGACTTCGACCAGGTTATCATCGACTGGTTGGTACAGGAATTCAAGAACGATGAAGGTGCAGATCTGACAACTGATCCGATGGCTATGCAGCGTTTGAAAGAAGCAGCTGAAAAAGCTAAGATTGAATTGTCTTCTTCTACATCAACAGAAATAAACTTGCCGTATATCATGCCGGTAGCTGGTGTTCCTAAACACTTGGTTAAGACATTGACTCGTGCTAAATTCGAAGCTTTGGCTCACAACTTGATTCAGGCTTGTCTTGAACCTTGTAAGAAAGCAATGAGCGATGCTGGTTTGAGCAACTCAGATATCGATGAAGTTATCTTGGTTGGTGGTTCATCTCGTATACCTGCCGTTCAGAAACTGGTAGAAGACTTCTTCGGAAAAGTTCCTTCTAAGGGTGTTAACCCAGACGAAGTAGTTGCAGTAGGTGCAGCTGTTCAGGGTGCCGTTTTGACAGACGAAATCAAGGGTGTAGTTCTGTTGGATGTAACTCCGCTGTCAATGGGTATCGAAACAATGGGTGGTGTGATGACAAAACTTATCGATGCTAACACTACTATCCCTTGCAAGAAGAGTGAAGTATTCTCTACTGCAGCCGACAATCAGACAGAAGTAACAATCCACGTACTTCAGGGTGAACGTCCTATGGCAGCACAGAACAAATCAATCGGTCAGTTCAACCTGACAGGTATTGCTCCTGCTCGTCGTGGTGTTCCTCAGATTGAAGTAACCTTCGATATCGATGCAAACGGTATCTTGAAAGTTTCTGCTAAGGATAAAGCAACAGGTAAGGAACAGGCTATTCGTATCGAAGCTTCATCTGGCTTGAGCAAGGAAGAAATTGAACGTATGAAAGCTGAAGCTGAAGCAAACGCAGAAGCAGATAAGAAAGAAAAAGAACGTATCGATAAATTGAACCAGGCAGATAGCTTGATCTTCACAACTGAAAATCAGTTGAAGGATCTTGGTGATAAGCTTCCAGCTGACAAGAAAGCTCCTATCGAAGCTGCTCTTCAGAAACTGAAAGATGCTCACAAAGCACAGGATTTGGCTGGTATCGATGCTGCAAGTGCTGAACTTCAGACTGCATTCCAGGCTGCAAGTGCTGAAATGTATGCTCAGACAGGTGCACAAGGCGGTGCTCAGGCTGGTCCTAATGCAGGTCAGGCAAATACTCAGAATGACGGAAAGAATGATAATGTTCAGGATGCTGATTTTGAGGAAGTGAAGTAAGTATCGATAAATAACGATAACAATAAATAGGAATATAGGGTGTAACTCAACAAGTTATGCCCTATATCTTTTTGTAGACTTTTCTTTGGCTTTGCTTATTTCTCGGATTTTTATCGTATATTTGTACCATAATTGTACCGACACTTAAAAGTAGATAATGTGACACTTACAAGAATGCCGGTATTGAGAATGAGGAATATAAGTAAAAAGATTATGCCAGCAGCAAAATTTGAAATAAAACGGAAGTGCCAGATTTGTGGAGAAGAGTTTTTAGCCAAAACAATAGAATCTTGGTATTGCTCTCCCAAATGTTCCAAAATTGCATGGAAGCGACGCAAGGATGAAGAACAAAGATTGCAAAGGTTGGACGAAGTGGTTAAGAAGATACCCAAGTTCAAAGAGTACATCACGGTTCCTGAAGCATACGCATTGTTTGGCATAAGCAAGGAAACTCTTTATCGTTTGATTCGTAAGGGTACAATCCCCAGTGTAAATGCAGGAGAAAGACAGACATTACTATCAAAAGCAGAACTGATGAAACTCTATCCTCCACGCAAGAAAGCTCTCACAAAGCCGAAACCTGTTGCCAAACTATATAGTCTGGAGCCGAAAGATTGTTATACCATTGGAGAAATCACAGAGAAGTTTCTTGTGAATGAAAGTACAGTTTATCTCCATATACGCAAATACTCTATCCCTACTCGGCAGATTGGGAACTTTGTGTATGTACCCAAGAAAGAAATTGATAACTTATATAAAGGTGTGAAGCGATGAAGAAAGCATTAGTCAATACACGAGTGTCGGTAAAGCTCCGCAAATCTGAATATCGTGATGAATGGTATCTTTATGTGGAATCTTATCCTGTATTTCAATCCGGAAAAGATATGCCACAAAGAGTGCGTGAATATCTCAATCGTACCATTACAACACCTATTTGGGATAAGTCACGCAATGCAAGGACTAATGCCGAAGGCAAAACCACTTATAAGCCGAAGCGAGATTTGAACGGTGTCATTCAATGTAAGTCGCAATTAGACCAGGAATCATGTATTTATGCCGACAAGGTCAGAAGCCTACGACAAAAGGAGTACGACAATGCAGCTTTATATGCCGATACCGATGCAGAACAGGCGGAGCAGTTGGAACGCTCCCGAAGTAATTTCATTGAGTACTTCGACCATGTGCAGCGAACAAGGCATGCCCATAGCTCTGATTCTATCATTGTCAACTGGAGGAGAGTGCATGAATTATTGAAGATTTTCGCAAAAGGTGACACCATTCTCTTTTCGCAAATAGACTTAAAGATGGTTGAATCGTTCCGGCAATTCATAATGAATGCCCCACAAGGAGGCACTAAACGAGGTACGATTTCTCAAAATACAGCAGCAACCTATTTCTCTATCTTCAAAGCCGGATTGAAACAGGCTTTTATAGACGGATATCTGACTATTGATATTTCTGCAAAAGTCAAAGGCATTCAAGAAAGGGAAAGCCGGAGAGAATATCTCACGGTAGAGGAATTGAACCGACTGGCTCAAACACCTTGTGACCCATTACTGAAACGTGCTGCCTTGTTCTCTGCTTTAACAGGAATCCGTCATTGCGACATTCAGAAGTTGAAGTGGTCGGAAGTGGAAATGTTCAATGGAGGCTATCGGTTGAATTTTACTCAGCAAAAGACAAAAGGAGTTGAATATATGCCTATATCAGAGCAAGCATATAATCTCTGTGGAGAGCCAAAAGAGGGTGAACTTTTGGTTTTTGCCGGACTTCCTGACCCTTCTTGGATAAACCGTCCTGTCAAAAAGTGGATTGAAGCTGCCGGAATCACCAAACACATTACCTTCCATTGTTTTAGGCACAGCTATGCAACCCTGCAACTGGCTGGAGGAACTGATATTTATACGGTCAGCAAAATGTTGGGACATACAAATGTGCGAACAACACAGGTGTATGCAAAGGTTGTTGATGAAAAGAAAGAGAAAGCTACAGAAACCATTAAATTGGATTTATCTCAAACAAAATAACCATTATTATACTTTGTAAGTATAGCCATCTGCGTAAAATCTGCGTGGGTGGCTTTTTGTTTTTATCTATGGTCTTTTCTTCTGACCATCTTCTGATCCCTTTATGATTGAAGACATTATCATAAAAATCTACTACTGATATTCTCCACTATTCATGTTGATAATCAATGGGTAATCCTTATGATGATTATGTTTCGTTACTGCTTATTTATGTGATGTATTACACTATGAAATCAGTATGCGTAATCGCTGTTATTTTGCCGAAAAATCAAAAAACAAGTAGCAATATGAGTGAGAAGAACATTACATTTGAAGATTTACCCAAAGCAATGTCGTGGTTGATGGATAAATTGAATGAGCTGGATTCTAAAATAGATGGATTAAACAATCAGAATCAAAGCGTTCCAACCGAACAATGGATGAACCTTAAGGAATTGTGTGATTATATTCCCAGTCACCCAGCAGAGCAAACTGTATATGGTTGGACGAGTTGTCATCTAATCCCATTCCACAAAAGAGGGAAGCGTATCATGTTTCTAAAATCGGAAATTGACGAATGGCTCCATGCCGGCAAAATCAAATCTGATAAAAACTTGGAAGATGAAGCCGCCCAATTCATAAAGTCAAAAAGAAATACCAAATTCTAATGGATTCAACCAATTTATGCAATGCGCTCAGAATGGAATTTGAAGGGATCTTTGAAAACAAGATTCCTTTGGATGCTTTTCCAGCCAAAATTCAAGATATGATATTGGCTCTATCCCGACAAGAGAATTATTCCATAGAATATATGATGGCTTCTCTTTTGGTGGCAGTGTCAACCGCTATCGGCAACGCTGTCAATATTCGTATTCGTGGTGGATGGATTAGTAATCCTGCCCTTTATATGATATTGGTAGGTCGTCCCGGAATGGGCAAAACCCCACCTTTGGATTTTGCATTCCGTCCTATCCGAAAGCATGATGCCAAAATCATCAAACAATTTAAATTGGATATGGAGCATTATAATAGCTTGGTTGAAAACAATAAGGCTAAAAAAGACAAGTCCTCTTCATTGCCGGACAAACCAATTTTACGAAGAACCATCATATCCGATTTTACACCGGAAGCTTTAATGCGTGCGTTGGATGACAATCAGCGAGGTGTCGTGGTATATGTGGATGAAATTATGGGAATGTTTAATGCCGTGAATCAATATAGCAAAGGACAACTCATTGAGCAGCTATTGACAGCCTTTAGCGGAAAACCATTGGATATTTCAAGATGTAGCATCCCTGTACCTATTCATATAGAGCATCCTTTTATAAATATTGTCGGCACGATGCAAACGACACGTATGCACGAACTGATAGAGAAAGGATATAAAGACAATGGGCTGATAGACAGAATAATTTTTGTTTATCCATCGTCTCAGGAAATTTCAGATTGGGGGCTGGATGAAGAATCTTCCGTATCAACTTTTGGTAAATACTCATCAATGTGGGATTCTATTATAAATAAGGTAATTAGTTTGCCATTTATAGAGAATGAAGATGACAGAGCCATACATAATGTATTGGAATTTTCTTCGGAAGCCAAAGCCTATTTTACAAACTGGCGCAATAATGCAGTTCGGGCTGTTAATCAAATCCAAGATGATGGATTGGTGGATAGCAGAGTGATTAAAGCTCCCATGATTACGGCTCGTTTAGCTTTAGTCTTGCAAATCCTTCGTTGGGCTTGCGGTGAAGAACACAAGGATTTTGTGGATATTGACTCAACCAAATCTGCTATTGCATTGAGTGAATACTTTGAGAACTGTTATACCAACATTCAGAAATATATGTTGCGAGAGAGCGTTGAACCGCAAAAAAGAGAATTGCTTGATTGCCTTTCCGCAACTTTCACTACTGCCGATGCCATTCAAGCCGGAAAAGAAGTAGGGTTGTCGGAAAGGTCGGTAATGTATTCTTTGGTTAGCCTTGCTACGAATAAGGTTATCAAGAAAGTAAAGCGAGGTGAATATGAGAAGCTGCAATAAACGACACCTTTTGCAGTTTGCAGTTGTTGCAGTTTGCACTTTGCGCTGACATAGGATTTCTGCAAAACTGCAATAAGTGCAAACTGCACGGACTGCAATAACAAAATGAAGAAGTATGGCTGAATATAGATTTTCTCTTCAAAAATATAAGCGTGGGTCAAAACTTTCATGCCCGAAGTGTGGAAAGAAACAATGTTTTGTCAAGTACATAGATAGCCAAGGAGAAATAACTTTTCCTGATTATGTAGGCAGATGTGACCATGAGCAATCTTGCCAATACCATTACACTCCATCGGATTATTTTCATGATAACCCAATGGTAGTGGATTACAACAAGGATAACTTCATTGAAGCCGATAAGCCTAAGCCAAATTTACTGCCTCCAACCTCTTTTGTTGACAATGAACTAATGAAACTTACTCTTACTAACTATGGTATGAATCCATTGTACATCTACCTGTCTGGGATGTTGGGTAAAGATGAGACTTCTCGGATATTCCAACTATATCATGTTGGCACATCAAAGAAGTGGGGCGGTTCTACTGTCTATTGGCAAATTGATTGGCAAGGTAATGTACGAACAGGGAAGATAATGTTGTATGATGCAGAAACAGGACATCGGACAAAAGAGCCAAGAAGTTATGTTAGTTGGGTACATACAGAACTGAATCTCCCAAACTACAATTTGAAGCAATGTTTGTTTGGCGAACATCTGTTATCTGAGAATCCGACCAAGCCTGTTGCTATTGTGGAAAGCGAAAAATCCGCTTTGATAGCTACCCATTATATGCCGGAATTTATATGGTTGGCAACAGGTGGAATGCATGGATGCTTCAAGTCTGACGTGGTAAGTGTATTGAAAGGTCGGTCGGTTATGCTATGCCCGGATTTGGGTGCAAGAGAGGTTTGGCAAACCAAGATGGCTTTACTCACTTCCGTATGTTCTAAAGTTGTATTGAGTGATAGTTTGGAACAATGCGCCACAGACGAACAGCGCAAGAACGGACTTGATATTGCGGATTTCTTATTGATGACTGAAACACCTGCGATGATACTTCAAAAGATGATAAAGCGAAATCCAAACCTACAAACTTTGATTGACTGCTTGCATTTGGAACTGGTGGATTCCGGTTAGTGATGTGTTTATGGAGAAGCCAAACTAAGGGGAAAGTAAAACTATTGATTATCCAAATGGATATAGGTGACAATAGCCACTCTTAAAGTTGACAGACAAATGGCATAGTTCGGACAAAGACAATGCTTGCATTAAGGTATGTAATGCCCCATTTTTAATGGGTATTCTATGCAAGAAGTACCACCGTCCGACAAAATGGTTTCACTCATTTGTCGTCTTGGAGGCTTCTTGCATTACTCGCAGGCTCGCAATGGATAGAACATTTTATTAATAAATTCCAGTTATAAACGCTTATGGATATACAACAAAACAATGGAAAACAGGGTGTTCGTACTCGTCATATAGACATTCGTCTGACTGAAAATGAGTATGAAATGATAGTAGAAAAAGCTGCCGAATGTGGACTGACACTTAGTAACTACGGACGAAAATTATTGCAAAATCACCATCCAAACAAACGACTTTCAGACGAGGAAGTACAAGGATTGAACTCTTTATCGGATGCACGAGCCGACCTTATCCGCATTCAGAATGTACTCAAAGGTAAACCTGATGAGATTAAAAAACGATATTTCCGAGATGAGAATTATATGCGTGCTTGGATAGAGGCAGTAAATAGGCTTATTGTCCGATGGGGACAAATACGAGACAGTATAAATCAAATTTGAAATTATGATAGCACAAGGAAAGGCAATTTCTCATGGAGCAAGAGCCATTGAGTATTCTATGGAAAAAGATAAAGCCCAGCTCGTTAAGGTGCATGACTTGCCAGAAAATATAGAACCTTTGGCTATGTGGTCACGGATGATGCAACACCAGCATCAATGTATGAAAGACAGATATAATCCGAAGCCCATAAAGCTGAACGCACTGCGCTTTGAAATATCTCCAGCCAAAGAAGAGTCGGCAGGATGGACAATGACGGATTGGCAGAATTTGGCGGATGAGTTTATTGCAGTACTTGACGGCATTGACCGAAGATGTGGCAAACCAGATAGTCATCTTAAACCGACCAATATCAAAAATAGCCAGTATGTTGTTTCGTTACACACCGACAGCAAAAGTGGCATCCCTCACTTGCATATTGTAGCTAACCGCATAGACAATATGGGCAAGACAAACGATGCGCATTATATTGGTGAACGTGCCGTTCATGCTGCCAACATCATCAATGAGAGACGTGGCTGGGTGCAATCCGTGCAACGTCGTGATGAGAATATTCAGCAAATCAGTGAAGACTGCATCGCAATATTGAAAGCTATGCCAGAATTTGATTGGGAAACTTATAGCCAAATGTTAAACGCTAAGGGGTACGATATTAAGTTGATAAAGGACGATAAGGAAGTGGTCAAAGGGTACGCTATACGAAAAGGGAACTCTATTTATAAATCCTCGATATTGGGTAAAAGTCGAAAATTGATGCCATCAAAAATTGAAGCGACTTGGGTGGGATTACATGCTTCTGATAAACAAACTGCAATTCAGTCAAAGGAAGTATGTACTCAAACGATGGCGCATAATAATAAAGAGGTGATGCCACAATCAAAGCCTTCTATTTACCACTATTCCATAACAGTGGATGGAGAACAACTCGAGGTTGATATACCAGATATGGTTAAGTCTGTCTTTGACGAAGAGTTTGGAAGCCTTGATGAAGAAGTCAAACAGACCAATTTATTCAAAGTTGCCGCCTTACTATTTGCCGGATATTTGGATGCAGCCACTTCTATGGCGGCTTCAAGCGGAGGTGGTGGCAGTCCCGGTAGCGGATGGGGTAAAGATAAGGACGATGATGAGCGTAACTGGGCTGTTCGTTGTGCAAAAATGGCAAAATGGCTCTGCAAACCGATTAAACGTAGCAGGGGTAGATAGTATTTCATTTATAATCACATATAACCATGCGTAAAAGTAAATATGACCAATCTTCTTTGCCTGTGCAGGATAGCAAGAACATAGATAGTGATGATAACATTAGCAAAATTGAAAATCGTGTTGATTTTGAAACCGAGCTTGTAAATCTCACGAATCAGATTAAGGACATCAAAGATGTTATCCAAGAATTGAAACAGATAAAAGCATTTGTAGATGCTTCAGTGTTAACTTTTGAAGAATCAGCACAGGTTCTTAATGCTGCAGTGAAAACATCCGACAATATCCCTGATACTATTAGCCGTGCAATTATTCAGGCAGAGAATACTGTTGTAAATGTCAAACTTAGCGATGAAGACAAGTCTATTCTTACAGAATATCGCAATAAATTGATTGAAGAAGAAAAATCTTTATTTGAGAAGCAGATAACAGAATTGAAGACACTTCATACGAATCACTGGAAAGAAGTCCATAAATGTGTGAAATCTGAAACTTCGTTTTCTCTTAATGGCAAAATAGCCAAATGTGCCGTTGTCGGATTCTGGATATTATATGCGTATTTCTGTTTGACATTGGGAGGATTGATAATCTATATGAAGTTCTTTTAAGGAATTGGAAGGATGGATTGACCAACCTTCCAAATACATCACCATGTTATGACCTTATCAACAATCTCTTGTTGTTCGGCACTGCTACGCCTCAAATAAATACGAGTTGTTTCAATACTTTCATGTCCCATCAGGTCAGCAAGTAGAGAAATATCGTTGAACTTCTCCAAGAAATTTTTAGCAAAGCGATGACGGAATGAATGGGGGTAAACCACTTTCTCATTCAATCCGTATTTGGCTGCGTAGTTTTTCAACTGTTGCGCAATCCCTCTTGTAGTGATACGCTCACCAAAGCGATTAAGAAAAAGATAGCCGGTGGTACGATTGACTTTGCTAAGCCATTCTGTGGCTTCCTTGCGCAAGGACTTCGGAATGTAAATACGACGTATTTTGCCACCTTTGGTGTAGATGTCAAAATAACCCATCTGCACGTGTTCAGCCTTCATTTGGATTAGTTCACTGACTCTTGCTCCTGTTGCTGCGAGGAAACGAACTACGAAATACCATTCTTGGTTTTCCTCCTTTTTTAGTTTGTTTTTTAGAAAAGCGTAGTCGGCATTACTGATTACATTTTCCAAGTAACTCCGCTGCTGCACTTTGACGGATTTTAATCTCAAACGAGATTTTCCCATGCTATCAAGATACTTGTTCATTGCCTGAATACGAAGATTCACTGTCTTAGGCTTGAATTTCTCAATGAGATAGGTTTTATACACAAGCAAATTGCGCTTGTTCAATTCTTTGTGCCGGGAATAATACTCTTTTACGGCATAGAGATAAGCTGCAATTGTGTTCTCCGCCATATTCCCTTGACGAAGATACGTTTCAAAATTTTCAATGTTCATGTCAGATACATTATTAGTTAAACAATTCGTTATCATAATAATGTATGGTATTGCCTAATTCATTGAGTTCCTATTATGAGAAGTTTCTCACTACGGGGGAAGTAAAGTGTATTGACGAGGAG
>DXLM01000129.1 GCA_019414725.1 Bacteroides sp. | reverse complement strand
CATTTCTCTTTATGTAGGTAGCACTTCGGGAATGGAGTTGCGGATTTAAGGTATAATAAAATTAGCAGCTTTTATAATTGCATAATGGTCGGACCAGCAATCTTTTACTCCTTTATTAGAGTTCACTGGAGCAAAACGGTCTATTTCTGCAGCGGCCTGCTTGTTACTTCCCGGATTGGTCGTAATATCATCTCCCTGCCACTGAGGATACTGAGGATTGGTACGAGTTTGTGAATAATTTACTTTACTGTACAACGAATATACACTCATATCCAGTTCTTCCTGTGTACTGAAATAACCTTCTGGAGTAAGTTTTCCCTGAGGATTTTCCTGAAGCAAGTCCGAACAGGAAACAGTTATCAATGAAGCTGCCATGATACAGCCCAGAAATATCTTTGTTTTCATATCATATCAATTTGATTAAAGGTTAAAAGTTCATGCGCACACCGAAGGTAAAAGTACGAGGAGTAGGATAAGCTCCCATATCAATACCTGCATCCACATCCACATTATCATTAGAGAAAGTTGTTCCAACCGGATCCATACCCTTATAACCGGTAATAGTAAAGAGATTCTGACAGCTTAGTGTCAAACGGATATCGGCAAACTTTGTTACTTTTTTCGACAGATTATACGATAAACTGATATTTTCCAGTCTTACATAGCTGGCATCTTCAACCCACTTGGTAGATACAGCCTGATAATTATTTCCAGCCACCTTCAGCCCCGGATATATAGCCGACTGTCCCACCTTATCAAAATTATCAGTATAAGCCTCACGTAATGTAATAAAACGAGAATCGCCTACCATTGAAGCCATTGTAAAACGTGCCAGATTCAATCTGTCAGCTCCGAAGGCTCCGTTGAAGAATAAGTTAAGATCCCAATTTTTGTAAGTCAATGTATTATTCCATCCTACAGTAAAGTCAGGAGTTGCCTTTCCGATAACCCGACGATCGGATCCATCAATTGTTCCGCTATTATCCATATCCTGATAAGTATCCTTACCAGATTCATCAAGCCCTGTCCAGATATAACCATAGAAAGATCCGATTGCATATCCCGGCTTAATGATACTAGCCTCATCCACCATACCTGAAGCCGGCTTTGAGCCGAAGAAATAATCGTTTTCACCTCCAGCAAGTTTTTCTACACGATTCTTCAGATAAGTTCCGTTTACAGTTGTCGACCAGGTAAAATTCTTATGCTGAATCAAATGTGCAGTCAGTGATATATCTACACCTCGGTTACTGATTTCTCCATCATTCACCCAATAACTTGCACCACCTTTATAATTAGGCATCGTCTTTTTAAGCAAAGCATCGGTAGTACGCTTATCAAAGTAATCGACACTCATTGACAAACGGTGATTGAACATTGAAAAATCCAGACCAACATCAAACTGGCGAGTCTTTTCCCATGTAAGTTCAGGAGTTGCAATATCATTAGCCCAATAACCGACATAGTCACTGCTTGTTCCAAAATTATATTTAGTCTGCGTCATCAGTCCTAAAGTAGAATACGGATCAATAGCCTGATTACCCACGATACCAAAACTAGCACGCAGTTTCAAGTCTTGTACAGCCTTGACATTCTTCATGAACTTTTCATTGCTGATAGTCCAGGCAGCAGCTACAGAAGGAAAGAATCCCCATTTATTTTTAGAGAAGCGAGAAGAACCGTCAGCACGGAAAGTACCTGTCAGCTGATAACGGTCGTTATAATTATACATCACACGCGCTACTCCGGAAACCAGTGCCCAGTTCTGTATACCATTACTTACATCGCGGCTTTGAGCCATACTTGCATCCCACCAACCGACAGATTCCGTCAAAAGATTTTTTCCGGAAATATTCATCAGACGTTCCTCATACTTCGTTACTTCGTATACGGCAGTAGCTGTCAGCGAGTGCTTATTCCACTTACCCATGTAAGTAAAGTTATTAGAACTCTGCAACATCATACGGTAGGTATCACTATTTCCCATGCTGTTCGACGGATTCACCCGTTTAGAAGAAAAACTGTATGATTTGGCATCGTAATAGTCAACACCGTTAGTTGTCGTAAAAGTCAGTCCTTTTGCAAGATTAAAACGCAAATCTACGTGTCCGGTAAACACATCAGTCATAGTTTCTCCACCTTGCAAACGCAAAATACCTACAGGATTGCTGGCTATGGAGTTAATAGGATCCTTCGCATAATTATTACCATCCATCATCTGCATAGTAGGAGAATAGTTCATGGCAATCCAGATCGGATTATCTTTTCCAGTAGCAAAAGATCCTCCTTTACGTATATTATGCGAAGCATTGATATCTGCCGTCACATGCAGCCATGGAGTAACTTGTGACGTAACATTAGCTTTAGCCTGATAGCGTTCATTCTTCGACTCTATTACAACTCCAGTCTGTCCCATATAGTTGCCGGACAAATAGAACTGAGTCTTATCATTACCTGACGATACCGCTACTTTATAATTCTGAGTAATACCTGTACGGAAAATTTCATCCTGCCAGTCTATTCCAGGATTTGTACCATTCAAATAAGCAGACATCTCATCTTGCGTTTTCTTTCCAGCATCGACCAAAGCCTGAGCATATTCACGTGAATTAAGCAAATCATAGCGTTTATATACATTTGCAACTCCAAACGAGGCATCCAAAGTTACTTGAGTAGCTCCAGCCAACCCTGTCTTAGTCGTAACCAATACAACACCGTTTGAACCACGAGAACCATAGATAGCTGTAGAAGAAGCATCTTTTAAGACTTGCATAGACTGTATATCCTCTGGATTAATGCCATCCAAACCACTTTCCCGTACAATACCATCCACTACATACAAAGGATCATTACTTTTATTAATAGAACCAGAACCGCGCACACGAATCTTTACGCTACCGCCTGGCACACCACTGTTTTCCACTTGTACACCAGAAACACGTCCTTGCAAAGCATCCGAAACCTGCGTTATAGGCTGATCCTTAAAGCTTTTATTATCAAGTACAGCAACCGCTCCTGCTACATCAGCCTTACGAACAGCTCCATAACCAATAACAACAACTTCATCCAAAGTTTCAGTATCTTCTTTCAGGACTATCTTTGCACCATTTTGATTTTTAGCCGAAACCTCCTGTGATACATAGCCTATATAAGAAAAAACTAAAACAGCATTCGGAGATGATAAGCTTAAAGAAAAGTTTCCTTCAAAATCCGTTATAGCACCATTTTCAGTACCTTTTTCTACTACATTTACTCCAATCAACGGATCACCATTTACATCGACAACAGTACCAGTAAATTCTGTAACTTACTGAGATACAGAAACTTCAGTAACATTCGCAGCCATTGCTTCTGCTGCAGAACTAATTGCGACAAACAAACTAAGGGCAATGGGGACAGAGTGTAAAAGTCTCCTTGTCCAAGGAGAGTTCACCTCCCGACAAAATTGATTCTTTTTCATAAAAAAATTAAGGTTAACTATCAAAGTATTATTATCACCCGGATGCAATAATTAAATACAATAATTGACTTTAACAGGTTTAGTTAAAGTTTATTTTTGTTTTCCGCAAAGAAAGAATTTAATTTTAAAATCAGCAAGAATATCAGTAAAATATTTTCATTTTTAACCAATAAATAATGATAACATTTAGAAATACCCCGATAGTTTTATAATTCCTTTTCAAATAAGATCTTAACCTGCCTTCAAAATACTTTCAGAAGACCAAATAAAACACACAAGTAAAATAATTAATGTAACCATTCTATTTTCCGCCACGACAATTTTATCGGCTGTTTTTCAGCCGAT
>DXLM01000128.1 GCA_019414725.1 Bacteroides sp. | reverse complement strand
ATTTCTCTTTATGTAGGTAGCACTTCGGGAATGGAGTTGCGGATTTAAGGTAAAACAAAGAACATTATCAATTATCATTCATTAATTAATTAAAAGTATGAAGAAAAAATTCTATGGAGCCCTTCTGTTAGGAAGTGTACTTCTTACAGGGGGTATGGTATCTTGTTCTGATTACGATGATGACATTAACAGCTTGAACGACCGTGTTGCAGCAGTTGAAGAAACTGTAAAGGGACTTCAAGAAAAGATTAATGCAGGATGCGTAATCACAAGTGTCGACCCAACAGAAAATGGAGTTAAGGTAACATTAAGCAACGGTGAATCATTCGAGTTGTTAAATGGCGCTCCAGGAGCAGCAGCTACAGTAGAAATTGGAGAGAATGGAAACTGGTTTATCAATGGTAAAGACACAGGCAAGCCATCTAGAGGTGAAAAGGGTGAACAAGGAGAACCTGGAGATAGTGGAACAGCAGCTACTGGTAAGTACTACAAACCCGGAGAAAATGGATATTGGATTGAAGTTACAGTAGGTGCAGACGGTAAAGAAACAGAAACAGAAACAACTATCAGCTGGACTCCAGAAGGAACAATGACAGCTGTATGGGATTCTGAAAATGGCAAACTGTTAGTAAGCAATGTTAAAGGTTATAATGGAATCTTAAGCATTTCATTAACATCTGAATTGAAGTCATTGGTATTCCAACCTGAATTCTATTACCAAGGAATTGAAGCAATGGAAGCTAAAACATTCAATTACACAGAAAAGGGTGTTAAAGAAGTTAATGCTGATGATGATTTTACAACTGATGCACCAACAGAACTTGATGGTGTTGCAATGACTCCGGGATTAGTTGCTAAATATCACATGAATCCATCTTCTGCAAATTGGAAAGACATCAAATCACTGAGCTATATATCAGATGATAAGAACTATACAAGAGCTGGAGGTGTAGTTAAAGCCAATGTTTTTGATTGGGAAGGTGAAGAAGGTATTTTAACTGTTCACTCTCAATTGACAGATGGTACAATCAAAGATATCCAAAACGATGGTAAAGTTACTGTTTTAGCTTTACAAGCTAATTACTCTGGAAGTGAAAAAGATACAATCATCACTTCTGACTACGCAGCAGTGAAAGCAACAAATTACAAAGACATGGTACTTGCCAATGCCGCTTTAGGCCAACCGGTACATACTATGCACTTATATACAAATGCACAAGATGCAATCAACAATGCAGCTAGTCATGAAATCGTATGGAATCATGAAGGCTTAGATGTTGCAACATTAGTTCAAACACATTACGATGACAGCCAAAACAGCCATGTTGCATGGGATGTAACAGCAGCAGATAAGACTGTTGAAGACTATGGATTCAAATATAGCTTCGAACTTGTTGGTTATCACAAGGGAAATAACAGAACATCAGAGAGTGCACATGCTGTCATGAAAGGTTCTTTATTGAAACCTTGTATGCCAGTAGACGGAAAACAGCCAACATGGGATGCCGCAGAACAGAATAAAGCGGAAAAAGATCGTGAACCATTGGTACGTGTTATCTTAACAGATACTGTAAGCAATAAAATAGCAGCTGTAGGATACGTTAAATTCAAAATTGTTGAAAAAGCTACACCGACAGAAAGTGAAGTTATCTTGACTCCTGAATTTGGTTTCAATTATGAATATACTGTAAATTGTACAGAAACAGAAAAGCCATTGCAGATCGAATGGCATGACTTCGAAGAAGATATTCTTGCACAACTTGAAAAGCAAGGAATTTCTAAAGAAGACTTCCACACTAACTTCGAGTTGGATGGTGGCAACGATGACGCAACTCAGTATGATGGTAAGCTTGCTACATCAATGTCTACTTCTAAGAAAGGTATTGTAAAACAAACCATTACAGATACAGGCGCTGAAGAAACTCAGATTATCACTTGGACTCTGAAGAACAATGAAGCTTATCAATTGTTCAAGAACAATAAATCAATCTCTGTAATCGTTCGTTATAGCAAAGAAATCGAACCTAATGTATATCAGTTCGTATATGTAACATTAACTTGGACTCCTAATCCACGTAACGTACAGCCAGCTGGTACTTTAGAAAACTCTGATAAGATTAAGAATTATTGGTATGCATATAATTCAGCAACTCCAGGTAGCGGATACAGTGATATCCATGCAAATGTTGAGACTGTAGGTGAAACAAATGCTGATGATGAATTCAAATCAGATATTTTGAATACATTCGATGGCAATAACGTAACTGTTTCAGGTGTCAATGCAGTATATACAGCATTCCAAGATGCTAACTTAACCAAAACATTTACATTTGTTGATCCACAAAGTACTGATATGACTCCTGTAAAAGGTAATTCAGGTACTATGTACGATATTACAGTTGGTGATAATGGAACAACATTATATGCAAACGTAGTTAACAATCCTCTTGTAAAACAGGCTGTAGTTAAGATCAATGGTTCTATTTTGGAATATCAAGGCAAAGATAATGAAACTCTATATTCGTTTGCTAGAGATATTTTGAATGCAGCAGATCATGCACAATTCGTGGCTAACAATGAAGGCAAGAAAACATTTACAGCACAAATTCAGATTAATGCTGAAAACTGTAGTTATGTTCCATTTGAACTTGAAAACAATGAATTCTTTGCTAAGTTCTTACGTCCGATTACTATCAGTGACCCACATGAAACAAACTTTGTGGACGCTACAACAGGTGGTGCTAAAGCTGATTTGAAATTGACATTTGTAGACTGGCGTGATCATAACTTTGATAATGCATCTGTTACTAAAGGTCAGAACTATTATAAATATTATGATGTTGAATCAATCGCACAGAATGGCGATATTATGACTGACTTAAATGGAACAACAGGTGTATTTGACAGAAAGTTAAGTGATGTAACAGGAAAAGTTAAATTCACATTTACAGCTCCAACAAAATCTGAAATCCAAAATGGTAATGGTATCGTAAATCACTATTTCGGTACATTAAACTATGAAAATAATGGTACGACTGTAGGCGATTTCCAGATTAAGGTTCCATTTGATGTAACATACGATTGGGGTACAATCCAAGTATATGTAATATGTAAGATTTCTCAGACTGAAGCTAACTAAGCATAAGCCTAGAATTCTAGAAATAATTAAAGTAAGGGGCTCAAAGCCCCTTACTTTTTATACCTAAGTAGGAAAAAATGAAAAAATTAAATATCATTGCTATAGCAATTTGCTTATTAAGTTTTTTTTCATGCCAATCAGCTGATAAAAATCAGCAAAAAGATTCAGACACAACTGAACTAAATAGTTTTGTAAGTGGACTGGTAAAAGAAGATACAACATCTGTTGAAAAATTAGTAAACACATATATGACTTATGCACAAAACAAGCAATACAGTGAAGCTGCTGCAATGCTTTTTAAACCAGATACAACAGATATATGGAATGAGCCAGTACCTCTAGACAATGATGAAATGGAATCCGTAAAGGCCGTTCTTAAACGTTTTCCAGTTCTGAGCTATAAGATTACAAATATGGAATTCCGAACTGCAGTCGACAATGAAATAAAATGTTCATTTGTAATGAATGACTCATTAAACATAACAAGCAGTTGGACTTTCAGACCTATGAATTATTTAGGAGGATGGCGCCTCTGTTTAATGAAATGATTCCACATATTATAGCGATAATATGCAACTCTCTTAAAAATATTAAACCATACCAATGATTTAACTTTTTAAATAATTACTTAAGTTTCGCAAGTGAATTTTAGCCCCGTTAGGCGGCGACCGCCAGCTTG
>DXLM01000127.1 GCA_019414725.1 Bacteroides sp. | reverse complement strand
GTTCTTCATTCTGAAGACAAAACTTCTCCTGAAACGGGTATTCGGAAAAGAGACGGAAATGCGTACCCTGCTCGGTACAATGAACGAAGAAATAGAAAAAATGAAAAAGGCAGTAAACATAGATTATGCGCCTGTAACTTTAGACAAGTCGGACAAGAAAGTAGGTTTATCATTTTTATAGACGATATGTTTGGAAAGGAATAAACCGCTGATAATTTCCATTATATCAATCAGATTTGTTTTGTCTGCCAAATAAAGAGGGGAAAAAGGTTGTTTGTTAAAGTGTGATTTGAATTGCTCCGGGTACTTGATACGCCATTCCACAAGGCGTATTTCATTGTTCAGTAGCCCAATCGCTTCATCAATGGGATACAAATAAGGCATTTTTTTCTTGCTCAAACCGTACATGATACGATTTAAGTCTATGTAATCCGAATGAAAAATAGCGTAATAAAACGCTATTATCCTGTTCGCTGATACTGAAATCAGCCAAATGAATAGCCAATTCCTCAATAGCTTCCATAAACTCTGATACCGAAAACTTTACGTTGTGAGCATTCCGATAATAATCGAAAGAAACTCAAATCTGATATTTTGTTCATACAATAGAAATACTAAATGTTTTTTTATTAAGCACATATATTTGTCATCCCATTAAATAGCATTCAAGTGAAGCTATTGAATAAAAAACATTCCCAGCATTGTGAGCTTCTAATTTTTGTGCATCTAAGCAAGAAGTTATCCATGAAGCAGATAAACATCGTATTCCAACTTCCCTACAAGACACAATATCTGAAACTGTATCACCTATATATATCATTTCATCCGGTTGTAATTTATAATCTGCGAGCAGTTCCCTAAAATTCTCTGCTTTATTATTTTTGAAAGGATTTCCAGTTTTTACTTTATCAAAACACGTGTCCATATTAAATTGACGTAATGTTATCGCACAGCTCTTTTCTCCTTTTCCTGTAACCAAAGCAATAAGAATAGATTTCTTTTTTAACTTCTCAATCAGTTCTGTTATACCGTCGAAAGGACGAGGGCACATTATATGCATTTGTTCGTATATCACGTAGAAGTCATCCAAAGCATTTTCCCAATTATAACCAACAAGTTTTTTTATCATCCCTTTTTCATTTAGTCCAAAAGTTTCTAAAATATCATTTTCGGATACATCATTAAGAGTAACATAGGGAGTTACTGCCTTTTTTAAGGCTTTGAGGCACATGGGAATTGTATCTCCGATTGTACCGTCTAAGTCAAAGGCTACTAATTTAATCATAACCTTACATTTGATTGATTTTCCGTATCACCCGGCAAGGATTTCCTACCGCCAAGCTATTTGCCGGAATATCTTTGGTTACAACACTTCCTGCACCAATCACACATTTTTGCCCTATTGTCACTCCCGGTAAAATAATTACTCCACCGCCAATCCAGCAGCCATCCTCTATCATGACAGGGAGGGCAAAAGTTCGACGGACATACTTACAGCCATCCGGGGTTTCTGTCAATACAAGTCGTTCATTAAACTCTACCGGGTGAGTTGCCGTATAGATTTGTACATTAGGTGCTACCAGCACATTGTTCCCTATGGTAATCTTATTGCAATCGACAAATGTACAACCAGTATTTACGGTGACATTATCACCGATATGTATATTGCATCCATAATCACATATAAACGAATGACCGACAGAAACATTTGCGCCTATACTTCCAAACATTTCCTTTAGTACGGCATATTTTTCAGTCTTTTGTTCATACGGCAAAGAATTATATTTCATCAACAAGTGATGAGCTTTACTTTTCAAATCCATAAAAAACGGGTCGTGGCAATCATACCATTCACCTGCCAAACATTTTTCCATTTCAGTTTTCATAAGCTATAATTTTAAATATATTGCAAAGTTATACCGATTTTTCGGCTAATTTTAGGTATTATTTTTCGTTATTTTGGTATTAATCCGTTTTTTAGGGCTATATTTATGGCATGAAAAGAGAAAACCTACATCAACCATTCGAAATTAGTTTTAGCGAGCTTGACGAATCCTTGCTAAAAGAGCATGAACATACCTTTTTTGAATTAGTATATATTCTTTCAGGAACAGGCATCCAATGGATTAACAACAATATGTTTCCTTATCATGACGGACATTTGTTTATGATTACTCCCGGAGATACGCATTCTTTCGAAATCCATACAACAACTAAGTTTGTCGACATCAAGTTTAACGACATATATATACATTCTTCTGTTTTCGGTGCTGAAAATATCCAAAGACTGGAGTTTATTCTTCAACATGCTAATCATCAACCCGGTTGTATACTAAGAAATAAAGTAGATAAGCTATTGGTGAAACCCATGATTGAAGCGATTATCAGGGAATATATTAACCGAAATTTATACAGCAAGGAGATTATAACACAAATAATTAATACGATTATTATTGTGGTAGCACGCAATATCGCAATGTTCTTGCCTGAACAGGTGGATGAATGCTCTGAGGACAAATCGCTTGACATATTGCAGTATATTCAAGCAAACATCTATAAAACAGGTAAAATCAGAGCAAAAGATATAAGCCAACATTTTGGCATTTCGGAGAATTATTTAGGACGATATATCAAAAAACATACTAATGAAACTATGCAGCAATACATTTTAAACTACAAACTAAAGTTAGTAGAAAATAGATTATTACATAGTCAAATGAGAATTTGTGAAATCGTTGAAGAATTGGGATTTACCGATGAAAGCCATCTTAATAAGTTTTTCAAAAAGTATAGAGGATGCAGCCCCTCTAATTTCAGAAAGAACAATTTGAAGTAAACCATATATATATCCTTGTTTTTAGAGTTATTAAAACAATAGAAATGACTATTTTTGCATTATATTTATAGATGTCTATGACAAATACAGAAACCATACAATCACTTATCGATAGCGGAGAAGGCTATAATGTAGAGTTTAAAGTTCGTGTACCTTTAAAAGTTCGTGAACTAACAGAGGAAATTTGCGCTTTCGCTAATGCTGACGGAGGATATTTGCTTATCGGCGTAGATGATAACGGACAGATTATTGGTACAGGTTTGGAAAATGACAAACGTTCAGCCATTCAAGGCTCTATCAGTGAAATATCTCCAGCTCTCCATTGTGATATGTATGCGGTAAATATCGAGGATAAGACAGTTTGGGTAATTGATGTTCCATCAGGGAAAGATAAACCTTATATATTTTCCGGTTCTATCTTTGTGCGTGAGGGAGCAAACTCACAGAAACTTCGTACTGTCGAAGAAATGCGCAGTTTCTTTCAGGAATGCAACAAAATATTTTTTGATGCTATCCCTTGTTCGTGGTTCAACATTTACACAGATGCAGATGAACAAGCGATAAAAGACTTTCGCACGGAAGCAAAGCTAAGTCCATCGACTGCCAACAAACAGATATTTGAGAATTTGGAACTGTTTACGGATAACGGAGTAGCCAAGAATGGAGCAGCCATGTTCTTTGGGAAACAACCTGAACGAAAGTTTCCACACGCAGTAACAAGATGTGTCCTTTTCAAAGGAACAACCAAAGTATATATCATTGATGATAAAACCTTTGGCGGTCCACTATACCAACAATATTTGCAGGCTATGGCATGGCTAGAAAGTAAACTGCAAGTAGCTTATAAAATTGAGGGAGCAGGACCAAGAGAAGAAATTTGGGAAATTCCTCTTACTGTGTTTAAAGAAGCCATTATTAACGCTCTCTCACATCGTGATTATTACGAACAGGGAGCAACCATTACAATAGAAATGTTTGATGACCGAGTAGAGGTTTCTAATCCCGGAGGGCTTTTGCCTATCGTAGCTAAAGATTTCGGACACAAGAGCATGACACGCAACCCATTAATCTTTGGATTGTTTACCCGTATGCATTTGGTTGAAAGGGTGGCATCCGGCATTCCCCGTATGCAAGAAGCTATGAAAGAAGCCAATCTTCCTGAGCCTGATTTTCATACGGACGGGATGTTTACGGTTATATTCAAAAGAGGTATCAGTATCAAGAATGATACTGTAAATGATACTGTAAATGATACTGTAAA
>DXLM01000126.1 GCA_019414725.1 Bacteroides sp. | reverse complement strand
AACAATCACAGTAGATGGAAAAGAATACAAAAGAACATTTGTTTGTATGTGAAATTATAATCCGCAAATCCAAATTTCCGCAGAATCCGAAACGAAGCGTTCGATTTTCAGGAAAAGGGACAAAACGAAGCGTTCAAAAAAGGAAAGCGCGCAACACTCAAAAAGCCGAAACAAAAGTTTTGTAATGACCTCTGTTTCGGCTTTATAATTTCATAAAAAAAATGGCTTTATAACGGCATTAAAATAAGGCTCAAAAGTTTGGTCTTCTGCTTGAAAAATTGTATCTTTGTTCAGTGCTAAGCAGCTGTTTTATGAACTAATTTTTCCTGTTTCTTATACAGCATCATGTCTGTATATTCGGCAGAATAATTCATGTGGGCATTGAATTCCTTTTTTGTACAACCCTCAAAAGGATTGCCAATGGTTCTGTTTGCTCCAATCCATTCACACAGTTCAAGTATGGAGGATTTATTGGATGTGAAATAAACGAAGGAATGCTTTTCGAGTATCTTTAAAACATCCAAATAATCAGACAAGCGCCAATGCATATTGTACGTACCAACATCAGTGGAAAGATAAGGTGGATCAATTAAAAAGACGACTCCGGGAACATCCTTATATTGGTTGAATACTGCTTTGTAGTCGCATGATACAATTTCAAGCCCTTTTAAATAGTCAGAAGACTCCGGATAACCGGTCTTGCGAATGTTGTTATAAAGGACTTCCTTGCGCATTTCGGCTACAGACAATTTATACTTCATGGAGAACATAAGTGAGGATGATAAGGTTATAAAATCCACGTACCCAACATTTAGTTCTTCTTCCTCGATACGTTTAAAAATGCGTTCTCTAAGTTCCCCTTTAATTGGTTTATGTTTGGGTACCGAATTACCCACCAGTTCTCTAATATCGGCAAGCAGTTTATTTGTCTGTGGGATATTTTTCAGTCTGAACCGGTAGTTGTCGAAGTCATTGTAGACAACAGTAGCATCGGGCTTGCTTCTTTTGGCTATATGCGAAAGAAGTCCGGAACCGCCAAACAAGTCCACAAACACGGTATCTTCAGGGAACTGTTCCAAAAATTTAATAAACTCTTTAGCAAACATTCTTTTTTGGCCTACAAATGGCAGTGGTGCAGATAAATTCATATTCTTCATACGTTCAAGTCAAATTTAATGTTTTCAACTCCGGATAACAGTTCCAGAGTCCGGTCAATGTTATTTTCATATATATGCACATTTCCAAGGTCAAGGGTTATGGACTTCAGGGGAAGCTCCACCTGCCTTGCCATCAGATAAAGATGATAAATATCAGCCGGAAGCCCAAGGTTCGCATCAGAACTACGCTGATATGCAGATAGCACCAGTTCTCCCTCATCAATTTGGAACTGCACAAGGCTCAGGCAGGGTGCCTGGTTGCTTTCCACTCCGGTTTCTCCAAGAAACAGGACATAATTCTTGCTGTTGCGCTTTTCCCGGTTAATCCTGGTTATGAGGGGTGGAAGCTTTTCAAAGTAAGTTGGATAGCTGTTTACAAGGGTATGGCCGCAATAATCCCACCAGGTAATCCCTGCCTCTTTGTATTTTTCCACATCCCGGACTCCTTGCATAAACAGTTTCAATTCCTCTTTCAGCTTTTTCCTGGCTATCCCGTGGCTTTCAAATATGTCAAGTAAATCAGCGGGGGTCAGCATGAGCCTTTCGTTTAATAGATACTTGATACGGCCTTTCCTATTGGTCTGGATTTTGCCCGTTTGGAGTATCTTGTCTAATGTCTGGTAATACTTATTCATGAGCTTTATTTTTGGTTGTACAAAGGTAGCTCTACCGGACAACACAAGGCATCCCCAGCACATCAATCACACTGCACCGAGCGTGCAGTGCTTTCCAAACCGTTTGATAATATCATACACCTTGCGTTCGCTTACCGAATATTTATTTGCCAAAAACGCCACTGTATAAGTGGTCTTCTCACCCCGGTTTTTCATGACCTCATACTCCGTATATAAGTCTATGAATCGAAGGTCATCCTGCTTGCCGCCTAAACTTATAAGCAATTCAAGCGGTTTTCTATTGAATTTAAGTGCTTCAAACAATGTCATATCCAATCATTTTTGTACTTTTGCAATGCCAATCATTTTTAGACAACAAAAAGCCAGAGCGCGACAGAGGGTATTTGCCCCCGGTCGTGCGCTCTGGCGTACTTGTTGTTCTAAGTGATTGGCGTTACTTTTAACAGGCCGGGGGCTTTTTTTATCCCTCCCCCGAAGGGATTATCAATCATTTAATCCGGTATAAATCCAAATTGAACTTATCTTTCTTTTCCCAGCCTTCAGCCAGAACCTTCTGAATATACCTTACCGCTTTCGTATAGAAGTCTTTCAACTCATCTAACCGACTAAAAGTATGGTATTCGGGCTGTTCATCCGAACCAAACTTGAATGTGACCGGTAGGGTTTCTCCGCCCGTCTGAACAGCCAGATCGTATGCTGCCTTATAGTTGTACTGGTTCTCCGTGGAAAGCCATACAGGGGCACCATTATAGGCGAATCCGGATAGGATAGCTGCATCAGTCTGGCTGTTATACCAGGACATAACCAATGTGCGGATTTCCTCATCAGTAGGCTTATGCCCGAACTCCTCTTCCATGTAGGAGGCAGAGCCGTTCTCTTTTTCCTGCACATCCCAGCGGATGCGCCATTTGTCTTTAACCGGGTTCGTGCATTCCATCAGCGATACACCGGCACTTCCTTCAACTCTTCTCATGTAAACACGTATTTGGTTCTACCTTTGCCGAAGGTCTCTGTCTTGATGGTCGTTTCAAACGGAAAGCCATCCGGCATTTCTTTCACTTGTGCGAGAATATTCTTCATTTCCTCGCTGTTGGTGAAGAATTTCTTTGCCTCGCCGTTCACTTCGATGGCCACAATACAGCGGTCTTCTCCCTGCTCGGTTTTGATACCGGTCTCGAAGTCCTTCACTACAATCGGTAAGTTTACCAGTTCCCGGATGCTTACCACCACGCCGGGAAATCGCTTCTTGCCGTCCTCCGGCTTGTAAGCGACATTCAAGTCTTTAAAACTTCTCATTTCTTTGCCTGTTAATTTTTTAAACAACTTATTACAGTCGGCGTGCTTCGTCATGCCGTAGAAACTGGCAATCAGTTCTCGCCGTCTTTTTCTCGATTTTACCTCGTGCATCTTCCGGGCAAACTTCTGCTTGATACGTTTCCGCAATCTCACATAGTCAGGACGAATAACATAGCCAAGGAAATCAATGCCTTCTTCTACAGGGAATACCCGTTCATTCGGCTTAATTTCCAAGTCTATTTTCTCCATTTGCCCGTGAATAACATCACGAATCTTCCACAATTCCGCTTTCGTTTTACCGAGTACCAGTCCGTCATCGCAATAGCGATAGTAATAACGAACCCCGTACTTATCCTTCAGATAGTGGTCTAAAAATACAGACAGAAGCAGATTTCCTGCCCCTTGTGAACTGCGCAGTCCGAAGCTTATACCTTCCGGCAGCAGCTTAACAAACCGCTCCAGTAGCACCAACAGCCTTTCGTCCTTGAACACCCTCCGGAAGCACCACATAACAAAGTCCTGCCGCGCATTGTCGTAAAACCTACGGATGTCAAACTTGTATGCGTAAAGTGTGCCTTCCGGGTCTTTTTGCAAATCGGTACGTATGCAGTTCATCAGATCATGAGTACCGCGCCTTTTGATGCTTGCACCGGTTGTCCGGATATAACGTTTTTGCAGGTGGCGGTCCACCACATTCATGATGGCAAACACAGCGATGCGGTCTTTCATGGACAGGATCTGCAAAATACGTTTTTTACCGTATTCTTCAATTTCCCTCTCATGGTAGCCGCCCAGCCGGAATGAGCCGTCCGCAATGGAAGCCGTCAGTTCGGCGATAATCTTCTCCCTATGGGCAAGCAGGAACCGTCCCTGCCTTGACCTCTTACGACCGGTTCCGCGAAGTACCGAATCGAATGCCTCCGACATATTGGAGTATTCGATGATTTCCTCGATAATATATCCTTCCCTGCGCATAAGCTATTGGTTAATAAACATGGAAGATAAGGGCCTTCCTTTCCCCGGATCTGACTTCTTCGAACTGATAACAGCCTACCAAACTCCACCCGACGCGTGATTTTT
>DXLM01000125.1 GCA_019414725.1 Bacteroides sp. | reverse complement strand
GAGCCAGTCAACGGTCAAGATGAACGGCGCATTTCATGCGCCGCCGTTGACAGTCACGCCCGTCTTTGCTAAAAAGTAATCAAGGCGGGAAAGCCCTAAAATGGCTTCCCGCCCATTTCAATTTTTAGAAAAGAAACGCTCCAAAATCAGAAAGAGAGCGTCCAAGCACTTTGAGGGATTGGCCGCCTTGTCCACCCATTCAGCGGGACAGCGGGCGGAGGTCAAGGCCGGGTGTAAACCCGTTCATTTCAGCTTAGAAACCCTTCATAAAACGGGCTTATTTAGCGATATAAGGCTTTATAATAGAGAAGGAGTGAAACTTCTATTCAAGTTTAGAAACGCCTTCCATTAGTCCGAAAGAGACCTTAGAAAGAGAATTAAATCGTAAAGTATCAGGGAAAGAAATTCAACCGACTTTGGAGAGAATAGAGCAAAAAATGGTTCAAAATCAACACCAAGAAACCCCTGAATTTAAAGCAATTCAACAAAAATTGGAAAGCTTGCAGCTACCTACACCACCAATACCCAAAACACCTAAACTTCCAGGACTTTAAACCTTAAAAAAGGAAAAGAGTAGTTACCAAAAAACGGTAACTACTCTTTTTTTATAAAAACCTTTCCTCATGTTTGAAAAGCTGATCGAGAAATAAAGCACACAACGGTATTCTTTCTTTTTTCAGTTGGTACATTTTGCAGTCTGTAACGTGTCATTTACTGTTTGTTACCTTAACATATCCAGTCGAAAACACAAGGGTATATAAACGAGCAAGCTCGCCCTTGTGTTTTCTTTGTGTCTATGTTGCGTTCTCGTCACAGCAAACGACACGAACACACTGGCGAAAATGAACCAACAAAACGAAAAAAGAAAGGAGCGTATACTTCACAGACGGTGTTAAGGATACTTACCAGATGAAACCGTACATTGCACCGACCGCTGCTGAGTTGGAACAATTTCTTTCCTCTCTAAATTAAATCTTGCCGAAGCAGTGATGTGTCAGACTTTCCTGACACATCGCCGCTTTGCACTTCACAAAATCCGCTGCCAGGAGGTGATGAAATGAGTATGGTAAATGCTGACTCCGTTCAGCTATTCGCAATGCTGAAAAAAATGCAGGATTCCATTTCCTCCATCGAAACTACCAAAAAATCTGTAAAGATGAAATATGAACAGTTAGGTGCTGGATGGCAAGATAAAAAATACAACGAGTTGGGCGTGGTTGTAAGAGACTGCAACAAGGCTCTCAATGACATATTGGTAATTATGCTTCAAGCAGAAAAATATGTGGCTTTACTCGCCAAGAGCCTTAGTGAATACGAAAGTGTTCAACTAGGATCTACAAATGGAATATCTGCAAGCACACCTCAGACCAGTAGTTTTGCTGTTACACCATCAAGTGCAGATACAACCACCTTTGAGTCAAATACCTTTGGTTCTAATCTTGCATTTGTTCAAGACAGACTATCAGCTGAACGATATTTTTCCCGTGGAAATCACTATGAAGAATATCGAGATTATTGGGAGAACGGGAACTATACCTTTTCTCGAAATGAAAATCCAGAACTCGTATACGTTAGAGCAAGGGATATTGAAGGAGTTTATCTCAGTGACCGAGAACTTGGGAACCCGGAAGGATTTTGGACACGGAATGGTCGAGAGGGATGGTCGAGAGAAAACATTCTAAGGCGAGCTTCGCACATCCAAGATGTTCGTCAAAATACTGAGTCAGGAATGTCTTTGGATGAGCTTTCACAAAACCCAGTGTTAGATGATACCATTCGTAGCTATTACAATAATCCTGTCCAGGTTGCGCAGGTAGGTTCTTATTATGTATTTCAGAGTGATGGGCGACATCGAACACTTGCAGCTCAATCGCTTGATACATATATCCCGGTTTTAGTAACAGGTAGCTACACTCGAAATGATTAACAAATGAGGAGGTGAGTGTTTGAGCAACGTAAATGCTGATGCAACTCAATTACTGACAATACTGAAAAATATGCGGACCTCCATTTCTTCTATCGAAACTACAAGAAGTTCTGTGAAGATGAAATATCAGCAATTGGGAATTGGATGGAATGACAAGAAGTACGATGAGCTGGGAACTATCGTAAAAGATTGCAACAAAGCCCTGAATGATATTTTACAGATTATGCTTCAGGCCGAAAAATACGTTGCTTCACTTGCCAAAAGTGTACAAGAATATGATAATGTTAATTTGGACACTCCTTCTGCACGAAATTCTTTCCTCCAGGGTCTGCAAACACCTAATGTTGGTAATTCGTCTTATCAGTATTGCCTTGGCGTGCTAACCCAAGGTAGCACACCAGACGGATATATCGCTGTTATATCACAACGCCATGAAAATGCAGAGCAGAATGTCAGAGAAGTGTTTGACCATTTCGCTGGTAAACTGATGATACAAGATTCTGAATATCCACCGGATCAGACAGCACATTACTCACCGGGAAATTATATAGGGCATTCACGAGGAGTCTACTACAATGCAGCTTCTGATATGACAAATCCAAGAGGTGCAGGAACAACTTATTTCCACGAGCTTGCTCACATGATCGACCATGCTTCGTGCAACTATCGGAGCAATCTATCCAATACTCCAGAATTTGCTGAGGCACTGGTTGAGGACGGACAAAGAATCCTGAGCTTATATAACAATCTTCCAGTGGAAAAGCAAACTGCTTTTCTGACCCGTATTAGGCAGGATTCAGCTCACTCCTTCTCGGACTTAATTGATGCGACAACAAATGGTCAATTGCACGGAAATTATGGTCACTCAAGGAACTATTGGACGAGACCGGGCAATCTACAAGCAGAAGCCTTTGCCCACTTTTTTGAAGCGTCTATGGGAGACCAAGGCAAATTAGAGCTATTAGCAAATTTCTTTCCTACAGCGTTTGGTATTTTTTCTTCAATGATTGATTCTATTAGACCAGATAATCATGTTAGGGTCTTGAGCAGAGAAAGGTAGGTGCATACAATGGACAAAAACAAGAGCGTTGCAGATTTTATGAATAGCTTCCTTAATACACCTGAACCGAAAATTGATAATGAGTATTATGAAATCGAAGAACAGTATTTTCGGCAATTCGGTCATGGTGTCCCAAGGGAAATGTTGCCTGATAGCATTTCAACGGAACAAATTAAACAAGCCATGAAAAAATGCATTCTTTCCAAAAAGGATAATCTCTTTGAACTATTAGGCATCATTATCAACGATAATTATTTATATTAAGAAAAGGAACGACGACATGGATGAAGACAACATTATAACTTTGAATGATGAGAATGGGAACGAAGTTGAATTTGAATTTCTTGACTTAATACCGTATCGCCAGAACGAATATGTTGTCCTGCTTCCTATTGGAGATTCGGATGGGCAAGTTGTTATTTTGCAGCTGAAAGAAATTGACGATGAAACAGAAGAATATGTTGGTGTTGAAAACGAATTTGTGTTAGAGACTGTCTTTGCTCTGTTCAAAGAGCGAAACAAAGATTTCTTTACATTTGAGTAATTAAACAATGCAAGCTCAAACCAACAACACGATAAAAGGGGGGTGCATTATGGATATTTGGCATCGTGTAGGCAGAATTGTTCGCTTCTCAAACTTAGGAACTCTTCTGTTCTTTACTCTTAATATTCTGCTGATTGTTGCTGTGTTCGGTTCGTCAGGAAGCATTGTTGAACTGATTTGTATTTACTTTTTCACAGTAGCTATCAGCTTATCCCCATTAGGCGAAATGTGCCTGGCTGCCTTCGCAGGAGCAAGCGATATAAAAAGAGTAGATATAAAACTTCGAGTTGTCCCGCTGGTTCAATATGTTTTAGATAAAGCAAAAGAGAACACATCATACTGTCCTAAAAAAGTGAAAGTGAAGATTATCCATGATCCTGCTCCAAATGCATTTGCTCTAGGTAGGCAAACACTATGCATAACTGACGGATTGCTTTTACTCTCCGATGATATGATACTTGGAATTCTCGCCCATGAGATCGGACATCTCTCATACGGACATACTGTTATCCAATTATTGATTGGCGGGGGCAATATATTTATATCCGGGTGCCTCCTGTTAATCAAAATATCCTACTGGATTTTTTCTGCAATCATGGGGCTGTTCGCAATATGCTCTCGTAGTGGTGTAATGGGTATAATTACCGCAGTTTTCGCAGGAATATCAACAGCACTTTCTTGGTTATGGGTAAAGTTCTGTATGCTTTTTCTGATGTGGTCTATGAGACAAAATGAGTATCTGGCTGATGAATTTGCTTATAAAATTGGTTTTGGTCTTGAATTAGCGACGGTATTAGACCAACATATCTCAGATGTTCCGCATGATGGTTTTCTCAGTGCAATATACTCAACTCATCCATGCAACGATGATAGGGTTGCAGCATTGCAAAATTTAGGT
>DXLM01000124.1 GCA_019414725.1 Bacteroides sp. | reverse complement strand
GTTTTTCGGAGAATAACAAGGATTATAGAGGTTGTTTTAAATGAAAGAGCCGTGATTATAAACAAAAATATTCCGCCCAACAGCAGGTAATTAAGGATAATTATGCTATCTTTGAGATGCCGTACAACGGAACAGACAACAACGACTATGTGGACGGACAGGGATTGCTTTTAGCATTATCTGCTGCACTCGGAAATCTGCAAACAAGTTTGCATTTCGCTCGTTGGCACGATAATTCTGTTGCGACGACGCTTCTCCCGAAGCTGCACAGGCCCGTACCCTGGCACTGGAAAACAACTTCCAGGATCCGGACGCATACGAGAAGTTGCAGTTCTACTACCATCCCGACCACTTGGGCAGCAGCAGCTACATCACCAACCTGGACGGCGAGGTGGTTCAGCACATCGAGTATGTGCCGTTCGGCGAAGTGTTCATTGAAGAGCGGAACAGCATCTGGAATACGCCTTATCTTTTCAACGCGAAGGAATTCGACGAGGAGACGGGACTGTATTACTATGGTGCGAGGTACTATGACCCGAGGCTGAGTTTGTGGATTTCTACGGATCCTTTGCAGGAAAAATATCCTCACATAAACAGCTATTGTTATACAGCTAATAACCCTATATTATTTGTTGACCCAGACGGTAAAGCAATAATTAAAGGTGCAGTAGCTGCATTCAAATATGCTAAGAGGGTATGGAATGTATATAAGAAAACCGGCAAATTAACCCCATCAAATTTGAAAAAAGCAGGGTTAGATGAGTTTTTAGATATTGCAGGAGATATTCAAACTGTTTTTGACGGGGATGCTTCTCATTTGGATAAATTAAGCGCAATTGCGGATCTTGTTATTGGAACAGATTTTAACAAAAAAGGGCAAAAACAAGTTCTTAAATTAGTTGATAATGCAAAATCCAAGATAAAGCCCAATGATGGTGATGCTAAGCCACATGGTGGCTTAAAACACAATGAAAAAATTGATAATTTAATAGAAAAACTAAAATCCGGGAATAAAGCTCAGAATATAAGGAAAAATCAAAAGCAAGTAGATATTGATGGAAATGTAGTAGGGAACAATCGTCCTGACATTCAATTCGATTACAATGGTGTACATACAAATGTAGAATATGATACTCGAACGCGTTCCATGGAAAAGCATAAGAAACAACTTCCTAAAAATGATCCTAATGCAAGAAATAAATTCTATAAGATAAATGATAAGTGATTTTAAATATCTGATATTCTCTATCTTTTGCATCAATGACATTCAAATAGTCATTGATGCAATAAGAAGCATATTTAAGACAGAGTTAGCAGAAGGCAAAGCAGAAATACGTATGGAAACTCCTATTGTATATGATTACATTAATCCTATAAGTGGAGGTCGCCATCTCCCGAAATTTTGTTGTTGGAAGAGTAAAATTTATCCTAATCAAATTTTTTTCATATCCAATTACGAAGATGGGTTATCTAATGTATGCAGAGCTATACAGAAGCACATAAAATGCAGCTATTTAATGTGTGCTTTATCTAATGGTATTGATAATCCATTTTTTAAATTTTATAGTTCTGATTATAGTGCTAACGAGAGGTTGATTCTAGCTTACAAAGAAGACAAGTGGGTTTTCTATGAAAAGGGAGTACCTCTATTTGTTGAAAATATGGATTATTACAAAAATAGATTAATAAAAAACAGATTAAATAATACGATAATTAAAGAGTACTTATTAAAGTTAGGTGTTAATGTTTCATCAATTGATGAAGAAATATCCAATGGATTTGTATTCTTTCGTAAAAAATGGTGATAGTCAATCAATAATCGACAGAGTTAATAGTCTATAGAACATAGTAGGAGGTAAATATTAACCATTAATATTTATCTCCTATTTTTTTATTTAGCGAGCCCTAAATACTTCTACGGCAAGATGGGCGAAGTCACCAAGACCCGCCGCACGCTGATTGTGCCCAACCAGGCGATTGCCACCTATGTGACGCAGTGGACCTACGACAGCCACAACCGCCTCCTGGAAATGATCTACCCGGACGAGGAGAAGGTCACTTACTCCTACAACCTCGGCGGTCAGCTGGAAAAGGTACGCGGCTACAAGTCCTACGGCTATGACTACGTGAACCGCATCGGCTATGACAAGTTCGAGCAGCGCACCTACCTGAAATACTGCAACGGTGCGGAGACCTTCTACACCTACGAGCCCGCACGCCGCAGGCTGCAGAACCTGACGGTCAACGCAGGCGGCAAGTCTATTATGGACAATGCCTATACCTACGATGCCGTGAGCAACGTGCTCAGCGTTGCCAACAAGGCCGCACTTCCCGAAAGCGGAAAGGCGGGCGGACAGATGGCGCATGCCTATACGTATGACGCACTCTACCGTCTGGCAAGTGCTACGGGAACCTATGCCGGAGCTGACAGCAAGACCGCTTCCTACCGGCTGGAGACGGGCTACGACAACATGCACCGCATCGTGTCGAAAAAGCAGCATCTCACGCAGCAGGGCGTGCAGTTCGACGGTACGCTCCATGTGGGCTATGACCTGGCCTATACCTACGGCAATACTGAGGGCAGGAAGTTCCAACTGGCAGGAATGACCAGACAGAAGCGGATGAGGTAGGTTTCCAGCTTGCCGCAAAGGGCTTTCTCCGCCTCGCTTTCCGACTCCACATAGATACGGCAGTTCACCTCATTCTTCCACCTGATTAAACACTGTTTGGCTGCCTGCGAAAAGAAAAGTTCAAGGGAATTTGTCTTCCCCTCCTGTCCTGCCGGAGGCTGAACGGCATCCACCTGACGGATGATGCGTTCCCATTCATCCAGGACTTCTTCCGGCATGGAAGCCTCGTTCCAGGATGGCATGGCAGCTATATCCGGATAGACTTTCAGGAAACGGGAGGAAAAGCCGTTCTGCGAGCGTTTCCCGCCAAACAGCGAGGAGAGCATGCCGGGCTGGGTGGAGCCGATAATGGAGCAGTAAGGATTGGGCAGGAAGATATACTCGTTGTTCGACTTGCGGGTGTATTTGAAGGGAGTACCACTGAACAGGCTGAGAAAATAGCTTTCGTCCGAACCGTTGTAGCGGTTGAAGTTGGAGAGCAGGCTGTCTATTGCCCATGGCGGCTGCAAATGCAGTGAAAAAAGAAACAGCTGTAAAGTCCACCTGATAGTGCTCATACTTCTGCAGGGATTCCACGATGTACCTTACGGGCGCAGGAAATATACCCAGAGGGAAAAGAATGGGATTCTCCATAAGCTCATAGGATTTGGTTGCGTTGTCCAAGCGCCTTGCGCACTTCATGTTCGGGATAAAGCACCTTGTTGCCGGTCTTGACGGGCTTGAGGATGCCTTTCTTGTCCCAATGCCACAGGGTGGCATCACATACACCGAACAGTTCCTTTACCTCTGCCTTGGATAGCATGCGCTCCTTACGGGCGGCTTCCACCATCGAGCCGAGTTCATCCTTGGCACGGCGGATTAGTTCATCGGAAAATGCCTTGAGGTCTGCGGCATCCATTTCCACTCTCACATGGACTTTGCCCTCACTGAGGATGTTGAATAATTCTTCCATACATACTGGTTTCCGTCCGCTGGGTAAACCCTTCTCTACGACCATAATCCTTGGTATGTGCAAATTTTGCACATACCAAGCTTTCTTCAAGTTCTCCCTCCTTGAATATATTATTGATATGACGTCCGATGACTGTTCTGTCCTTCTGAAACAATTCCGCCATTTGCGCTTGAGATAGCCAAACGGTTTCATTTTGAAACTTAACATCTATACAGGTTTCACCATCTGTCGTTTGGTATATAACGATGCTATCTGTCTGGTTCAAATTATCCATAATATATGATTTTCAGTTTGTTATATTGTAATCTTATTTAAAACACATCAGCTTTCGCACCATTGGCAATAGCATCAATCTCATCCGCAATCTCATCGGAAGAGAGCTTGATGTAATCCATGAAAGTCTTCTGCGTCTTATGTCCGCTTACATGCATCATCTGCAAGATGGTGTATTTGTGCGTCAGGTACATATTGGTGATTCCGCTACGACGGGCTGTATGCGTAGTGACACAGTTATAACGGGGCATCATCACTTCACCCTTACTGTTCCTCTCCGACAAAGGGCGGCTTTTGCATGTAGGAGGAGCTGTTTCATATCGTACTAGTCAGGTAAATGTAGAGGAATCTCCTATAGGGAGTGTAAGCAGTGACGGAGTTACGTCGATGTTTCCTGCTGCTTTGCTCGAGGCTGATATCCCAGATATGGGAAGTGAGCTAAAAGGGGTGATAGAGTTTCTTTATACAGCTCCACGTTTTATGATACAGTCTGAATATTTTTTCGATTGTTTGCATCGTACATCCGGACAGAACTCTTATCGTGCGCATGGAGGATATATACAAGGAGGTATTTGGGGTCAGTAGAAATTTAGTGGGGATTATTTTTTATACTCGTAAAGTATTGCTTAC
>DXLM01000123.1 GCA_019414725.1 Bacteroides sp. | reverse complement strand
ACCCCAACATTAAAAGTGTTGTGCTCTACCTGCTGAGCTAGCGAATCAATCCTTTGTTATTGCTATTCTTCCGAATTGCGAGTGCAAAGGTAGACGTTTTAGATGAAATATGCAAATATATTACTTGATTTTTTTGAATTATTTTTCGTTAGAATTCTCTTTGTGCTGAAAATCAGAGTGTTCTATCCCTCCGGAAAATTCTTTTTCTTTTATTCGTATGTATCTTTGATAGTAAGAAAGCATCAAGCTGGTACAAGGCAAAGCGATAATCATACCTACAATTCCCATTAATGCCCCCCAGACGGAGAGGGATAATAAAATGATAGCAGGATTCAATCCTGTGATTTTTCCCATAACTTTCGGTACAATCAGACCGTCTTGTATAATTTGTACGATGCAGAACACAAGGAAGGCGCAAAATAATATCCACCAGAAATTCTCTCCTGTATCCGCAGCCTTCAGTAAGGCTAATAAGACTGTGGGAATAAAAGCGATAAGCTGAAGGTAGGGAACCATATTGAGAAGCCCGATAAACAATCCGAAACCGATGGCTAACGGGAAATCAATAATAAGAAACCCTATGCTGAACAGAATCCCTACACAAAAAGCGACAAACGCCTGCCCGCGGAAATATTTGTTCATGCCGTCCTGTACATCCGTGACAATATGTACTGTCATTTCACGGTGTCTGGCAGGGATCAGTTTTATCCATCCCCGTGCAATGGCTTCATAATCTAATAGAATGAAGAAAGTGTACAGCAGGATGATGAATGAGGTGAATACACTGAATACAATATTGACAGATTGGGTCAGCAATGCCCATACTTGGGGAAGAACATTACGCATGGTATTCGCAAAATTGCTTTCGTTCAGCGCTTCGTGTATTTTCAACATATCTATGTGCTCTTTTATGAAATTGGCCACTGTGCCGGGAATAGCTGCTTGCTTGGATCCTTCGATAAAATAGGCGGTGAGCAATTCTTTCAGTTTGCCGAATTCTTCAATGATTGGTGGTACAAGTCCTACAAATGCTAAAGTGATAATGGACAGTAATACCAGCAAAACAACCAATATGGAGATTACCCGGTTCCTCAGACGCAATTTGTTCTGAAAGAAAATGACCATCGGATAGGTAAGATAGGCTATCAGCCATGCTATGAAGAAAGGAAGCAGCACTCCGCTGAGTCGGTTGACCAGATATAGAATGCCGATAATGACCATCGCTGTCAATATTCCGCGGATAAAACTATCGAATGTTATTTTTTTCTGTATCATAAAGTGTGTGTTATTTATTTTCAGTTTCCTCTTTCAAAGCTTCCATATAGCAGGTCCGGCAAAGAGGTTCATAGTCTGCCTTTTCCCCTAATAGGACCCGTTTTTCGCTTTTGGTGATTCGGTGGGTGGCATAGGCCAAGTTCCCACATTTCACACAAATGGCATGAACTTTGGTTACTTCGTCTGCAATAGCCAGCAAGGCAGGTATAGGTCCGAAAGGAACTCTCCTGAAATCCATGTCCAATCCGGCGACGATGACTCTTATCCCGTTGTCAGCCAGCTTGTTGCAGACATCAACCAAACCTTCGTCAAAAAATTGCGCTTCGTCTATACCCACTACATCCTTGTCTGAGGAGAAAAGCAAGATGCTGGCAGAAGAATCAATAGGGGTGGAGGCAATAGAGTTGCTGTCATGTGATACAACTTCTTCTTCCGAATAGCGTGTATCTATGGCCGGTTTGAATATTTCAACCCGTTGACGGGCAAACTTCGCTCTTTTCAAACGGCGGATTAGTTCCTCGGTTTTACCTGAGAACATTGAGCCGCATATTACTTCTATTCTTCCTCTTCTACGTGTTTCCTGGATGTGGTCTTCTGAAAAAACTACCATAATTTAGTTATAACAATTAGATTAATTCTGAGTGCAAATGTACGACTTGTACCCCGAAAAAGGATTATTTTCACTTGGAAATTTATTAATAAAAGATATAATGTTAAACAAAAGTGCAACATCTGTTAAATAATTGGGACAATTAACTTTATGCATTTAAATTCTTTCTACATTTGTTCCAGTATAACAGAATGCAATTGTTTTATGGGAAAACTGTATGTCGTACCTACTCCAGTAGGAAATTTAGAGGATATGACTTTCCGTGCCATCCGTGTGTTGAAAGAGGCTGATTTGATATTGGCGGAAGACACGCGTACTTCGGGTATTCTTTTGAAACATTTTGAAATTAAAAACGCCATGCAGTCTCATCATAAGTTTAATGAGCATAAAACAGTGGAAGGTATTGTGAATCGCATCAAAGCGGGCGAAACTGTTGCTTTAATATCTGATGCCGGAACTCCTGGTATTTCTGATCCCGGATTTTTAATAGTGCGTGAGTGTGTGAAGAGTGGCATTGAGGTGCAATGTTTGCCTGGAGCTACTGCTTTTGTACCTGCGCTGGTGGCGTCGGGATTGCCTGATGAACGTTTCTGCTTTGAAGGATTCCTGCCACAAAAAAAAGGAAGAGTGACCCGTTTGACCTCTTTGCAAGAAGAAAAACGGACGATGATATTTTATGAATCACCCTACCGTTTGGTGAAAACCTTAACTCAATTTGCCGAGTTTTTCGGTGCCGAAAGGCCTGTTTCCGTATGTCGTGAGATTTCAAAAATTCACGAAGAAAGTGTTCGGGGCACATTAACTGAAGTTATAGCGCATTTCACTCAAAACGAGCCGCGAGGTGAAATCGTAATCGTACTCGGTGGGAAAGAGGACTAAAAATGAATAAACTTAAAATGTAAAGCAAATGAAAAAACTAGTATTTTTATCGTTGTTATCTGTAGCTTTATTGACTTCATGCGGTAATGGAGCTCAGAAAGATGCCTTGAAGGCTCAAAATGATTCTTTGATGGTAGAACTGTCAAACAGAAATGCTGAATTGGACGATATCATGGGTGCTTTCAATGAAGTACAGGAAGGTTTTCGTCAGATAAATGAAGCTGAGAATCGTGTAGACTTACAGAGTGGTTCTATTCGTGAGAATAGTGCTGATAAGATAAAAGAAGATATTCGCTTCATCAGTGAAAAATTACAGTCAAACCGTGAGCAGATTGCGAAACTGGAGAAGCAATTGAAGAATAGTCAGTATAATTCCGCTCAGTTGAAGAAAGCTGTAGCCAACCTGACGAAGGAGTTGGAAGCTAAACAGCAGCAGATTGAGACTTTGCAGGCTGAATTGGCTTCAAAAAATATTCGTATCGCTGAGTTGGACGATGCTGTGGCCGGTTTAAGCCAGAATGTAAGTGAACTGACCGCTGAAAATGAGGCGAAGGCTGCAACTGTAGCCAGCCAGGATAAAGCTTTGAATGCTGCTTGGTTTGTTTTTGGTACAAAATCTGAATTGAAGGACCAGAAAATTCTTGAAAAAGGTGATGTCCTGAAAAGTGCGGATTTTAATAAGGATTATTTTACTCAGATTGATATTCGTACTGATAAGGAAATCAAGTTGTATTCTAAACGCGCCGAATTGCTGACTACACATCCGGCTGGTTCATATGAACTGGTGAAAGATGCGAAAGGCCAGCTGACTTTGAAGATTACAAATCCTACTGAATTCTGGAGCGTATCACGCTATCTTGTTATTCAGGTGAAATAAGGAATTTAAATTATTGTTCTGTGAAAGGGTTGTGCCGTGAGTGACGCAACCCTTTTTTAATCTGCTTTATGTTGTATGTATAGAAGTATATTTATTGATTTGGATGATACGGTATGGGCTTTTACTGAAAACGCTCGTGATACATTCCAAGACATGTATGATAAATATCATTTTGATCGTTATTTTCGTTCTTTTTCGCATTTTTATACTTTGTATAGCGGGAAGAATGAGGAGTTATGGAATGAATATGGTGCTGGTAGGATTACAAAAGATGAGTTGAATGAGCAAAGATTTGCCTATCCGTTGTTGCAGGTAGGCGTTGCAGATAAAGCGTTGGTGAAAGCCTATTCGGATAATTTTTTTGATGATATAGTTTACAAGAAGAAACTGATGCCTCATGCAAGAGAGGCTTTGGAATATTTGGCATCCGCTTATAATCTGTATATTTTGTCCAATGGATTTAGGGAATTGCAAGAGCAGAAGATGCGTTCTGCCGGTGTGGAAGGATATTTTAAGAAAATAGTTTTGTCAGAGGATATAGGAGTACATAAACCGTTTCCGGAGATTTTTTATTTTGCCATGTCGGCTACGCAGTCCGAGCTGCATACTTCTTTAATGATTGGAGATAATTGGAAGAATGACGTTGAAGGTGCGAAAAACGTAGGGATGGGAAATGTTTATTATAATATAAAAGGTGAGAAGAGCTTGCCTTTTAAACCTGGTTTTGATATGAGGGATTGGCGGGAAATCGCTTCTTTCTTATAAAATTGAATGGAAGATGTTGATGGATAAGTCTGTTGGCACAAACAATGTATTTGCATAAGGAATGCCCGATATTTGTTTT
>DXLM01000122.1 GCA_019414725.1 Bacteroides sp. | reverse complement strand
TAGGCTATACGCTTAAAAGAAAGCTTGCCAACCCGGAAAATCCGCTGACCCCAAAGATGGGCGTTTACTTCATGCCATCTATTACTTTTAGTATAGAATCGGGCTTTTCTACCATTCGCAATACAGAATCCGAATCAAATCCCATATATTCTATATAGGTTCGTATTAACTCATAATGCTCTTTGGCATATTTTGTATCTATCGCACGTGTAGCGTTGAAGCAGATAGGTTCATGATGTGCTATTCTGTTACGAAATTCACGGATGGCGGTCAATTGTTTGTAGATGTCTGTTTGTTTTAAGCCATGCGCTTTGTTGGGGAATATTTGAAGAAGTGTTTTTCCTCCTATGCGGTAATTGCGTCTTGTAAACAGATAAGTCCAGAAACCAAATGTAAAGGAAGCTACCATCTTATCGTTGTTGTACACCCCCATATTGGTATAAGTGCGCTGTATGTGTACTATTTCGGAAGCTTCCTGTTCAAGTAATCCATTGGGTCTTGCTTGGTTGATTATCCAATTATCATCATTGAAATATTGTTTGTAGTGAGTGTTTATGGCATTACGTAGCATTATCTCAAACATACCGATAACCCTATAAAAACGTTGGCTCAACTTGATGTTATATTGGTATAGACGCAAGGTCTTGGCTTTTTCATTGCCACTTGCTTGTGCGTATTTATTTAATCTTGCAGGGGAAAGTACTTGCAAACATTCGTCATATTTCATTTGATATAAGTTTAAAAATGAATTTTCTCTTGCAAATATAGAAATTAATGCCTATATTTGCAAACGTAAGACCCTGTTGTCCCTGCTGAACAAGCAAACCTCAGGGTTATTGTTTTTTATGCACACCTATGATAACGGCAGAACAGTTCGTTTGCTGACGAACTACGGGCTTTCAATTTGGTTATCATCTTTTTAGATTGTTAAAATGTTTAAAAAGAATAAGCGAGAATACATATTTTCTTCACGCCAATGTCAACACGAAGCAGCCAATAAGTCTTTCTTGGGCTTTAGGCGGGATATTAAAGAATCTACTATCTTTGGAGATTCAGCGATTTAAGGCTTCGTAAAAGAAAGGGGCGACTTTATGATTTAGGGGGGCTACAAATGCTGAGAATCGGTAAATTTTAAAATAAACACTCAACTTTACATTAATTGGCGTAAAACTTGGTAGTTTTCTTTTAGGATGAGATTCATCCTTTATTCTTGTCGTTATTTTGCTTTTTTAGCAATAAGAAAGCCCCACAGTAAACAGCAGGGCTTTCGTCATATGCTGGGATTAATATCCCGGATTTTGTGTCATTTGTGGATTTAAATTCATTTCACTGCTGGGGATAGGCCATAAAAGCTGATAAAGGTTGTCATGGCTTAGTCCCATAAAGGATTCACCCAATCCGTTCCTTCTGATGAAATTCATATAGCTGGGTGAGTTTATCTGGTAATGCAGTGAAGCAATGGCTTTCTGAACATCTGATTGGTCAACTGTGAGATTCTTATGCTCGCATACTTGATTGATGTATTCTTTAGCCTTAGGAGTGTTTCCTGTATGATATAGACATTCAGCAGCTGTTAGTATCACATCTTTGTAATCAAGGCAAGGATGACACGCTTCTCCGCTTCTTGTCTGTATATGATAGCCAAGAATGCATTCCGCATTGTTATTATATTCTGTCGCTTGTGAATATTCCAAGTGATAATCACCTCTTTTGATGACTTCTTCCAAAAGCGGCAGTGCCTTGTCGAATTTCTTTTGATTACAATAGACAAAGGCAAGCAATGTTCTTGCTACATCCTTAGAAACAAAAAGCATGCTGTTAGCATCTTGGAAAGCATCGTAACGATGTTCATCCAAGTCACTCATAGCATCAACCAGTATCTTCTCCACTTTTGAAAGAACTTCAGCTTCATCTGTTCGTGGTATGGAAATAAAGGGGGCGTTTTGACGTTCCATTATAAAAGGTACACCACTCCAGCGAGATGATAACTGATAGTATGCCAAAGCCAGATGTGTATTGATGAACGACTGGTAACAATTCAGTTGGTTTGCATCAACATCTCTAATCGTGAGCCACCGGTTGATTGCACTATAGTAATTTCCCCATGTTTTTTCAATTTTATCATCATAAGGGTAGAAAGGAACTGCTTCTTTAAAGTCTTCCTGATGAATATAATTATTTTGCAAATTAAGTTGCCCAGATACGGCATCTCTCATAACACTCATTATATATAATACAGCACTTTCTCCCTGTTCTCCTAATCTGACGGGGTCGTGTTTAACCCAATAGTTCTTGTCTCCCTGTTGTTTGATAGTCACAGTAGCGGCAACCTTGCCTCTTGCGTTATAGACCCTAAAGGTGGTGGATAAATCTTCTTTGAACTGTGCAGGCTCTATTCTTACGGTAATGACATTATTTTCGATGGCTTTATCAAACTTGATTGATGGAGTTGGTATGTTTGCACCAGGTTCATATAATCCCCCAAAGTATTCTTCTTCTGTGACATTGTCTTGGGGTAATTCTTGAAGACCAGAATCAGAGTCAGAATCAAAAGAAGGCGGATTTAAATAATAAGGCTTGTTAGATTCAATGGTAATGGTATATTCGCCTCCTTCTTTCGAAGCGTTTACTTCAGTTGTGCTGAGTGTAACAGATTCGGAATCATCCAGTTCATTTCCGGCAATACCATCATTGTCCCAGTCAAAATAATAAGCCAGGTCTTTGACTTTAACTTCTAATCCCAACTCTTGGTAGCGATTCTTTATGTTTTCAGAAATTCTATCCAATCTTGCATTCAGGTAGTTCTTACCGGATTGTATTCTTTTCTTTGTTTCTTGGCTAAAAGTACCTTCTGTGCCGAACTCATTGCTTAGAATGGATAAAAACTCTACAATTTCCGCATCAGATTTATCAGTTAGTACCAATGATGATATGGCTATTAATGCACCGGAAGCGTCATCACCGGAAGTAATTGAAAATTGGCTTGCATCTTTAGAGGCGTATTGCTGTAATCCGAATTGGGTAAGCAACTCCTTTTGGGCTTGTGCGTTAGCTTCCTTGAATGTCATGCCTTTGGTAGTAATCAAATGATGGATGCGCTTACTTTTCAAGTGAGTTAATACATTGACATTGATAGTACTATTGTCTTTTAAGTCCACAATAGCATCCAGCTTGATAGTTCCTTCTGACAATTCACCGTCCACTTCATTAAAAAAATAGCCGTCTGCTGTCAATTGGGCATACGGGCTGTTAATCTTGAGTGCGCCATAATTGAAATCACCCAAGTTGTTGTCGATGGTAGCAGAATAAAAGTTTCCAGTAGGGGTCATGTACTCATCCAAAGTTCGCATGTCTACATGAGAGCCACGAATCATCGGACCTTTTTCAACTTTACCCATTACGTTGAAGACAGTAGGCGTAAAATCGCCTTCAGTTTCATCGTCATCGCTGCAAGAGCAAAGAGCAAAAGCAAGTGCAGCAGACAAATAAAAGTACTTATTGAATTTTATAGATGTATATATTTGATTGATGATTAACGATTTATATAACACTGAAAGCCACAAGCAGTTTTAATATACCCCAAATTGCCAGAAGGATACTAGGGATAATGATGTCCGCATAGTGGAAATCTATAAAGTTGGGAATGTGAGCTACGATAATCCACAGAAGCCAAATAATAAGAAACGCCCACCAATATTCTTCTCCAAATTCAATGTACGAATAAGCCAGTTCTTTCATACGATTTTCTCTTATGATTCCGTTCCTGAACCAAGTCTAATTAAACCACGAAGCGTGGAGCTGCAATGTCACGTCTCAATTTTGAAGGTCGTAGGAAACCCGAATGTACAGATATAACAATAACAGCCCACGCTATAGCGTGAGAACCACTATGCCATCCTTGTACATTCTTTTGAAAATTTCCTACGTTCTCAAAATTACAAGATGCGCATAACGCTTCTTTCTAAATATAATATGTCTTGGACAGAGTTCTCTCCATCCGCTTGCAAAGATAGTGAATTTTATTGAATTCCAATCAAATACTATCGGATTACATTTTGAATCCTCTGCTTCTTTTATCTGTCTGTACTGAGTTATATAAGCCTTGCTTTAATTTTTCCCATTGTTCCTTGAACCATTCACCTATTGGCTGTCGATTTATGGTCAGCATCAACTTGTGCCCATCAACCGGACTTTGCTCAATTTTGAAAGTGGCATTTTTTGTTTCAAATCTCCGTCTATACTCTTCGGAATAGATTTTTCCGCTGCACCTGATTGCTTCCCTTTTGTATAAAAGAGAATCAACCATCCCTTTGGTAAAGCCAATGACATAACATAATTTTTCCATTCTCAGCATTTCTTTGAGCAATGGGAACCAGCAGAATGCTTTTTCGAGAATGATATTCAATCGTGAAATTTCCTTGTCTTTGGCTTCAAGTTCTTGATTATGTATTCCTTGAAGATTACGAATTTGTCTGCTATGCTGCTCCTGTATTTGTTGCATCTGAACTTTTAAGTCATCAATGCTTTTGTCACGCTTGGAAATTTCATAGCGTAAACTTTCGTTGGCTTGTTCCATGGCGAGTCAACGTAACAACCTGAGGGATTTTGTATTTAAGCATATAATTTAGCAAGTCTATATAAGGAAAAAGTTTCCCCCTTGCCGTTCTATCAACGGATTTATAACAAGGTTACTTCGGGTCAACGTAACAATCTGAGGGATTTTATATTTAAGCATATAATTTAGCAAGTC
>DXLM01000121.1 GCA_019414725.1 Bacteroides sp. | reverse complement strand
ACCAATGACGGAAGAAAACTGGCACTGGATCAGCGGCTGGTCAATGAACTTTTGCCAGATAATCCAGAGAGTAAAATATCAGTCTGTGCAGAAAAAAGCTATGAAATCTGGAAAGATACAGCAGCACAGAAATCCGCACAGTTGATTTTCTGTGATTTGAGTACACCGAAAGGCGATGGCAGTTTTAATGTTTATGATGACTTGAAGCAGAAACTGATAGAGAAAGGTGTACCGGAAAAAGAGATTGCGTTTATTCATGATGCAAATACAGAAGCAAAAAAGACGGAGCTGTTTGGAAAAGTGAAATCCGGGCAGGTTCGTTTTTTGATTGGCTCAACAGCAAAAATGGGTGCGGGAACTAATGTGCAGGATCGTCTGATTGCCTTGCATCATCTGGATATTGGCTGGAAACCATCTGACTTGGAACAGAGGGAAGGACGTATCATCCGTCAGGGAAACCATAATAAAAAGGTTCATATCTTCCGGTATGTAACTGAATCCACATTTGACAGCTACATGTGGCAGCTGATCGAAAACAAGCAGAAGTTTATTTCCCAGATCATGACCAGCAAAGCACCGGTCAGAAGCTGCGAAGATGTGGACGAAGCGGCACTGTCCTATGCAGAGGTCAAAGCACTGGCAACCGGAAATCCAGCAGTAAAAGAGAAGATGGCATTGGATGTGGATGTGGCGAAATTAAAGCTTTTAAAAGCGAACCACATGAATAATCAATACCGACTGGAAGATGATATTGCAAGGAATTTCCCGCAACAGATTGCAAAACTGACGGAGATTATTGACAGCTATAAGGCAGATATCGCTCATTTTTCTGAGCATAAAATTACAGATCCAGAGCAGTTTTCTATGGAAATCAGTGGCAAAGTGTTCACAGAAAAGAAAGAGGCAGGAGCGGCTCTTCTGGCGGTCTGCAAAGACATTAAGTCTGTAGATGCAGCTATGGACATTGGAAGTTATCAGGGATTTAACATGAGAATCCAATTCGACAGCTGGAGCAAAGAGTTTATCCTGTCTGTAAAGCATGAATCGGTAGCTAAAGTTCGGTTGGGGGCAGATGCCCTAGGAAATATCACTCGTATCAATAATCTTTTGGAAAGCTATCCGGAGAAACTGGCAGAAGCAGAGCAACGGCTGGAAACGGTACAGGAGCAACTGGCAAATGCCAAAGAGGAAGTCGGGAAGCCATTTCCAAAAGAAGAGGAACTGAACCAAAAACTGGAGCGTCTGTCAGAACTAAATGCACTTCTCAATATGGATGAGCGAGAAGATACAGAAACAGAGCAGTCGGAATCAAAAGAGAAAGAAGAAAGACCGGCACGAGGTTCTATCCATGAGAAGCTGCAGATTTATAAAGAAAAGAGTCAGCGGGAAAGTGAAAGTGGCAAGGAAACCAGAAAACGGGACTTCGGTTTGGAATAAGAAAACAGGAAAGATGGCATAATTTGGTAGAAGAAGGTTCTGCCGGTTATGCCATTTTTTAGAACACAGGAGGAATTTGAATGGCGAGAAATATGATAACAGGAAAAGAAACGCAGAAAATGCAGGAATATACGCAGGAACAGATAGACCATGCAGAACACATGGAAATAGAGATTCCAGCGGATGTAAAGGAACAGATTTTTGAATATGCAAATCTGATTGGTGAGGAAGAAAAAGTAAGGATGTTGGTAAGAACCCTTTCTGATGCACTCAGCCAGAAAGACAATGATAAAGTCGAGGAACTTCTGGATGATGCAAAAATGGATATTCAGGACTTACCAGATCCAACCATCGGCAAGCTGGAATTACGTGATTATGGATATACAGCAGAAGACATGGTGCCGCTCAGAAAAGAAGCAGCCTTAGATTATCACAGGATGGGTTCTAAGATTTATTGCCTGGGCAGCGATGGCGGTAAGGGAGAGTATGCAAGTAAGGAAATGATACAGGCACATGAAGGTCTGTTTGGCATGGAATCACAGATGTGGGAACGGATAAGGAATCAGGATCTGGATTATGCAGACGAAGATTTTGGAGTATTTCATGAACTGATGAGTGTGATTAATCAGGAAGAAGCACTGAAATTATACGATGCCGGAGCAGATATCTATCTGATCACTAATTTTTCGTCACCGATCTATGTCACGGAACGCATGGAAATTGAACGAGGACCGGAGCATTATCAGATGTCCATGGCAGAACTGGAGCGTTTCCGTAACCTGGAATGGGAAATGCAGAAATATCCACAGATTCAGTCTTTGAAAGAGGCAAACCTGTTGTTAGGAACTAGGCGAACCTTTGGTATTTATCAGATCAAGGATGATTCACCGGGCGAAAACTATGCATTTATGAATATGCGCTTTATTGAAAGTCATGGTATGCAGATAAAAAAAGAAGATTATAAGCTGGTCTATGTTGGAGACTTATCGGGAAATATGTCACTGGAAGATATTTTTGAAAGGTTCAACATTGACAGACCGGAAGACTTCCGAGGACATTCCCTGTCTGTCAGTGATATCGTAGTTCTGAATGACGGGGAAAAAGTAACAGCTCATTTTGTAGACAGTATCAGTTTTGAACAACTGGATTCTTTCCTGAATCTGGAAGAACAGGTTCTTAGTGAACTGGCATATGAGGTAGGAGAACGTTACTTTGCTATTCAGAGAACAGAAGAAGGATACGATTATTCCTTTTACGATGAAGATTTCCGTCTGATGGATGGTGGCGTCTATGAAAATGATGAAATTTCTATTAAAGAAGCGGCAGAGGAACTTCTGGAAGACGAAGGCTGGACTGGAGAACGTATCCGTGGAGATTATGATCAGCTGATGGAAAAAGTAGAAGAAATGGATGAGGTTGTAATGGCGGAGATTCAGAACAGCCAGGGAGAATATAAGCCGTTGGCAAAGGTGGAGGAACTGGAAGAGGTGAATTATAACATGATTGATAATGTCCTCAATAATATGCCGCCGAAGAAAGAACCGTATCTGGAATACTTTGCGGCAGAATGCGATGAGTTCCATGATATGGGGGCTTATGAAAAAAGTACCGATGTTAATCAAATTGCTGCAGTCTATGAAAAATATAGGGAGAATCCTGAAAATGCCTATCGAGTATGCAGTATGGGGATTATCTATCGTGATCCGGAAGACAGCTTTTATGATGAGGCTGAATTTTCTATTGTAAAGGGAAATACGGTTCACGGTGATTATATGGATGATATTCGATTCTTTGGAGAACTTCCAATAATTCGGGAAGGTATAGAGAAGATTCATGAAGCATTGCCGGACTATAAATATGTACCCATGCGGGATGTCAGGGAAGCAATGTATCCAGAGAAAATGAACACAGAACAGCTGGCAGAGGCACTGGATGAGATCGCAGAAGCTTTTGATCCGTATGAATATCGGGATAATGTGGAGCCGGGAGAGAACACGGTACAAGAGGTAATGCTGGATTTGCAGAGTGGTAATACGCATTCTTATATTTCTTATTTGAAGGACATTGTAGAGGAAGAATGTGATCTGTCAGTCCGTGCTGGAGTATTGGTCGAGCGATTGAAGTCCTATGAACCGGAACTTCCAAAAGATATGGAGCCGATGGTGTATGTGAATTATTGTGAGAAAAGTGAGTTGGGGAGTCCAAGATGTCAAAAGTTATCTGATCTGGATTCCAAAACCGTAGAACAGGACAAAGCCTGGTATGCTGACCGTGATCCAAACACCAACGAACCAAAAACGACAGCACAGATGTTTTTTACAGTATATTATGCTGAGAAGGGTGATAAGATGCTGCACCATTTTCAAGGTAAGATAGAGATTGGTACTGGAAACGGTGGTATCATCAGTCAGTTAAAGATGCAGAATGAAATGAAATTGACAGATGAAAGCTGGATTAGTTATCAGCAAGGAAAAGGTAATGAAGAGTATCAGAAGTATATGGAAGATCTGACGGATATGCAGAATCATGTTCTGCCGTATTTGCAGAGCTTTTGCAGTCTGGAAGAAAAAGGTGTGAAGGAGAGACGAGAACAGCAGGTGACAGAGAAAAATGAGAGCAGAGAAGCTGTGTCAAGAGCCGGCGTTGAAGCAAATACAGCAGTTAAGGACGCAGGGAAAGCTGAAAGAAAGCCAGTAGCACAAAAGAGAGCAATGACGGGAAAAGAGAAGAAACCATCAATCCATGAACGCTTGGAAATCAATAAGAAAATTATCCAGGAAAAGCAGGGAAAAGATAAGCTGGAGAGAGGGGCTGATTTGGGTGTAAGATAAACAATAAAGCCTGGTAGATGATTTTAAAAGATTATTTACCAGGTGTTTTTGTGAAAATCTTAGAAAACAATAACAAATCAAACAACCTAGAAGAAAACTTAATTTTGGTTGAAACTATTCCGATAAAAGAATATACTTATAATAGGCTTGTTGTATCGTTTGGAGGAAAATTATGGATTATATAACAACGATCGAAATGTCAAAAATATGGGGAATTTCATCTAGAAGAATTTCTCTTTTATGTAGCCAGGGAAGAGTGCCTGGAGCAGAGAAAAAGGGAAAGACTTGGCTAATACCAAAAGATGCGGTAAAGCCAACAGATCCTCGAAAGAAAAACAGATGACGTATTGGAGGTTATAATGCTTATGGGAAGACCAGAAGATTCCAGCGCTTGTGCACTTCACAAGACTTGGATATACCTATATGTCAATTAAAGATGAAGTAGAAAGGAAAGTACCATGACAAAGGATGAAGTAAAAAATCTCTGGATGGACAGTCCGGAATCACTACAGTTTTTAAATAATGCTACAAAATTTTATAA
>DXLM01000120.1 GCA_019414725.1 Bacteroides sp. | reverse complement strand
ATGCTCTGTTGATATCCTGCATTCTTCCTTGAATAGTTGCATAGATATCCCCTCTTGTTTCAGCTAGTTTCAATGATGTCTCTCTTTCAAACTGATCTGCTGGAAGCCCTTCCAGATATTCATTCAACCCTTTCAGAATTTCAGCATCTCTTCCACTTCCACCACTATTTTTAAGAATATTATCCAGTCCTTTATGTAAAGCATCAAACTGCTCTCCTATTACTAGATCTGCATATGGTCTTTTAGCTATAACAAGGCTTCCTTTATCTGTTACTTTTGCAATAAACAGAGGTGATGTTACAGGAGTAAGTTTAGTTCCAGTTATTGTTCCCATTGCTGTATTTACAAAACCATCTATCTCATATGAAATTCCATTTCCTGTTGCTGCAAAGTTTGGAAGCAGTTTTACTTCTCCGCTTACACTGTTTGCATTAAATAGAGGTGTTCCAGTTGTTACATCTACATATGCTCCATCTACTATTATATTTCCTGCTGTAGAAAGAGTTCCTCCAATAGATGTATAGTTTCCGTTTATCATTATAGTTCCATCTGGTTTGATTGTAACAGATCCTATTTCAGCAGTTGCTAATCCACCATTTCCTATAGCTGATCCGCCATTTACTACTATATGTCCAGCGTTTATTGTACTTCCAATACCTTCTATTCCTACTCCATTGTTTACTACAATAGTTCCATTATTCTCAAATATTGTTCCTGTACCAACAAGCATTCCTGCCCCTTGATTTACTGTAATAGTTCCATTATTAATGATAGTAGCTCCTGCTCCATATGATGCCATACCTATTGTTACAGCTCCGCATGATGCTAATGTTCCTCCTAAATTAATGTTACCTCCTACAGCATTTACAGCTACTGCACCATTTCTTACAAGAATTCCTACTCCACCATTATCTACATTGATAGTTCCTGTATTTGTGAATTTTGTTCCTGTTCCTTCTCCATATACTCCTACTGAGTGATCATGGTTTACAGTTATCGTTCCAGAACTTGTTGCTACAGTTCCTCCTGTAATATACATACCTATTGAATTAAGATGGTCTTGGACCTTATTATGATCATCATTTGGAATGAAAGTTTTTCCTACAGTTATATCTCCAATGTTATTTACTGTATTTTTTCCACTTGAGAATATTCCTACAGCTGATGTTTCTAAAATCATATCAGCATTATTATTAATTGTTGCTTTTTCTCCTGCTGCCTGTTTCAAGAAAATTCCATATCCATTATTTCCTACATTCCAGCTACCTGCCAATATATTTACAATTCCTGTTCCATCTAGTTTATAGATACCTACTGAACCGGTATCATTTACTCCAGTTCCTTTATCTTCTATTGTCAGATCCCCTGAATATGTTACATTTCCATTTCCCTCACTTACTATTCCTATACTTGTATTTGTTCCAACATACATATCACCTGTTACAGATGAGTTTATATTTTTAGCATACACTCCTATAGAATTATTATTTCCAAGTGTTATTCCTGTAGTATTTACAGTTAAACTGTTAGTTCCAGTTCCTTCACCATAGAATCCAAGTGATGAATCTCCTACACCAAGAGTTCCTCCATTATGCTGTATATTATTTTGAATACCTGTTGCATATAATCCTATTCCGTTATTTCCTACAGAAACATTTCCACTTCCAATATAGCTTCCACCATTCAACACTACTCCAACAGGTATATCCTCTGTATTAGTTAGAGTTGAATCAGCTACAGTTATTCCGCTTACAGTTAATTTGCTGTCTTTTCCATATACTCCTATGTTTCCTTTTCCTCCTACAGTTACTGTTCCCAGTCCTGTATCAGAGCCTGAAGCAAATATTCCTATTTTGTTTTGTCCGCCAGTTGTTGTTATTGCTCCAGTTACTGTATTTACTCCACCACTGATAGCTGCCTTGATTGAATAGTCTGCATCTGCTATTGCTGGAAGATTTATAGTTCCTGAAGTATTCAAATAATATCCTCCAATAGAGTAATTATCTTTATCTCCTGCATGAAGAGTCACTGTTCCAGTTGCTGCTCCCAATGTTGCTCCATTTACTACATATCCTACACCCTTTGTTACATTTAATGTTCCAAAGTCTAAAATACTTCCTGCTCCTACCAGATACATTCCTATACCATTATTAGTTACATTTATTGTTCCAAGCGCATTATCAATATTTCCAACATCAGCATACATACCTACTGCATCTTTTCCTGTTACATTTATCAGATTATCATTTTTAACAGTTACCAGAGCACCTGTTCCTGTAGCTACCAGTCCAAGTCCTCCTGCCTGTACATTTATAACCCCTGTTGCAGTATTTGATACAGTAAATGGTCCTCCAGCGCTGTATACTCCAAGAAGTCCAGCTGAACCATCTCCTATTGTGATAGTTCCTGAGTTAGAAAGATTTCCATCTTTTGTAGCTGCTAGTGTTCCTGTTCCACTTCCAATAACTATATTAGCTCCAAGATTTACTGTACCTCCATTGTTAAATGAAAGTATTCCTCCTCCACCATTAAAGTTTACTGTAAGTGTTCCTGATGTTCCTAGATTAGCTGTAGCTCCTGTATCTACCAATACTCCTATTCCAGTTCCTGTTATATTTATAGTTCCCGCATTGGCATTAAGGAGAGTTCCTGTTCCTTTTAAATACATTCCTATTGCGCCATTTCCTACATTTGTAGTTGCTGAATAGTTTATTGTATTTCCATTATCTGTAAGGATACCAATAGTTCCTAAAGTAGGAGCGTTTATTGTAGAATTTCCTACTGTGTGAGTAAGTCCTGTTCCACCAAGATATAGTCCGATAGATGATGTACTTGTAACTCCTCCTGCTGTTATTACTGCTCCATTTACACTTGCTGTATTATCTGCAAGGTAAACTGCAACTGTATCTTTTGAATTTCCAGCATTTACAGTTCCAGATACTACTGAACCATTTTCTGCATATATACCAGTTCCTGATGTTCCATTAATAGTAACAGGGAAATCTATTTTAGCATTATCTCCATATACCCCTACTGAATTAGCTGCAAGAGTTATAGTTCCTGCATTTGTTATTTTTCCAGCTCCTGTATTATCAAGTACAATACCAGTTCCTGCACCTGTCAGATTTATTGTTCCGCCAGCTCCATTAAATCCTGCATTTGCACCTTTTACATATACTCCAGTTCCTGTTGTTGCATTTATAGTTCCAGCGTTTATTCCTGTACTTGTTCCTGTTCCACTCAGTACAGCCATACCAACTGAATTATCAGCTGTTATTGTTAAGCTGTTTTTTACAACAGCTGTTGCTGAAGCTGTTCCTTCTGCTACCATTCCTGCTGCTGTTGAACCAGCTCCTGTCAGACTTATTGTTCCTTTATTATCTGCTGTTCCATTATCTGCATAATATCCAACTGCTGCTCCAGCTGTTGTTCTGTTAAAGTTTCCTGTTGCAGTATATGTTGAACCACCGCTTACTAAAGCTCCTACTGAACCAGTCGCTGTATTATCAGTTATATTTTTGCTGTTAGTTACTTTTATTCCGCCATTAGCATAAATACCTACTTCCTGATTAGTTCCAGCAAGAATAATTTCTGCTCCATGAGCTGCTGTTTTTGTATTTGCTCCTGTGTAGTATACCCCTATATTTGCAGTTGATGAGTTGTTTGTAACAGTGATTGTTCCTCCAGTTACTCCAGCTCCATCAGCAAGATACATTCCTGTACCTGTACTACCACCAGTTCCTATATTTAAAGCAAGTCCGCCAGTTACATTTACCTGCCCTCCAGAAGCATATACTCCAACTGAATTTCCACTTGATGAACCAGAATTTACAACTGTATTAGCTAAAGTTCCTCCATTAGTAAAATAGATACCTACTGTACTGTCTCCAGTAGAAGTATATATTCCATTTGTCAGAGAATTAGCTCCATTTGCATATATTCCTATTGCTCCATTTGTTGCTGTTAAAGTTGAATTATTAGTTAAAACATTAGTTCCATCTAAATAGATTCCAACAGATTTTTTTATAGGATCAACAACAGCTCCATTTATTGTTGTTGCATTACTTATTGTTACATTTGAATTGTTTTTAGCATAAACATATATATTTTCTCCAGAATTGGCAATTGATACAGTTCCTCCATTTAGTACAACCTTTGCATTATCTGCTGCTATACCAAAAGATTTTGTTGAACTGAAAGTTAAATTTGAAGCTCCGCTGTCTGTAATTGTTGCGCCATTTTGAACAACTATTCCTGCTGCTCCAGTTCCTTTTAAATCAATTGTTCCTGTATTTACTAAATTAGCATCAGAACTTACTCCTACCATTCCTAATTGAGTAGAATCTCCCACTTCAATAGTTCCTGTATTAGTAACTGTTCCTTTTTTAGTATACATTCCTACTGCATTTGTTTTTCCAGAAGCCATCTCTATTTTTCCAGCATTAGTTGCACTTCCACTGTTTACGTATACTCCTACTCCACTTGCTCCAATTTTCAATGTAGTACTAGAACCAGTAGAAGCTCCTGTTGCTCCCTGAACATATAATGAAGTCATATTGCTTATTGAACCTGTATCTATTATTCCTCCAGGAGTTGCTATTGAAGTTGCTGCTGGAGAACTTGTATCACCATGAATTGCTAGTAAAACTCTGTCACTAACTCCTCCTGTTGTTGTTATTGTTCCCAAAACTGCTGATGAATCCAATTTTGAATCTGGACTTAAAGCAATACCAGTAGCGCCTTTTCCTAATTCAAGGTTTCCAATATTTGTTATTGTAACTGCGTTTTCTCCATACATTCCTGTAGAATTTTCTCCTACTTT
>DXLM01000012.1 GCA_019414725.1 Bacteroides sp. | reverse complement strand
AGTGGGTGGGGGAATTATGTGCCTTTATCTAAGCTTAAATGAAAGAGCCGTGTAGTCTAGAGTAAAAAAAGGGCATCTCCACGTTCTGAAAAACATGCAGATGCCCTTTATATATAGCCTGTTCTATTTATTTTCTCAAGCTTTTTTCTCCTTCACATCAGAATGTGCTTCTACCACATTCACTACATAATCGCCCAGCTTTTCACATTCACCGATAATGTCCATATAGTGAATACCCATCTGATAGCTATATTCTTTATTGTTCACATCGACTATGTTCTGATTCTTCAGCTGATTGCGGTAGTTATTGATTTCATTCTCCAGATTAAATGATTTGTTCACATCTACGATATGATGCACATCTTCCACCAGCTTTATCATCTGTGTCAGTGCATTGTCAGTCAAAGCAAACATCTGATGAATATGTTCATATTGCTTTTCTGTAAAATCAATATTTCCTCTGCGCTTACGGTTAATAGTTCTTGCCAGGTTGTAACAGCTATCACCAATACTTTCTATTTCTGTTACTTCACGGAGCATTTCACGTATCTGAAGTTTACTTTCCGAACTCAAACGTCCTTCAGAAACCTGATTCAGATAGTTAGCAATCTCTACCTCCATATTGTCACTGATATTCTCGTATTTCTCTATACGGCTGAACAATTTATTAAAATCATTCTCATTTTCCGTATGTAACAAATCACGAACCATACGGAACATCCGCTGGATGCGCTCTGCAAAAAGGTTGATTTCTTTACGAGCCTGCAAAACAGAAAGTTCGGCTGTCGACAACATACCACCAGTAATAAATTGCAGGCGATACTCTTCTTCCTGTTCCTTTTGAGGAATAAGCTTGCAGACTGTTTTTTCTATCAACTTAACGAACCATATCAGAATCAGCACATTGCATACATTGAAGCAAGTATGGAACGCCGATAATTTAAATGAAACAGCAACACCGTCAGCTTCACTGATATTCATAAAGTCAGAAATTATCCAGTCTACCATCGACAGGAACGGCTTAAACAATATCAAAACCCAGACTACACCAAATATATTAAACATCAGGTGAGCCATAGCAGCTCGTCTGGCCTGAGTATTGGCAGTCAGAGCAGCAAGATTTGCCGTAATGGTAGTACCAATATTCTCTCCCAGCACCAGTGCTGCTCCCAACTCAAAGCTGATCCATCCGTTGGCACACATGATAAGCGTAATCGCCATCGTTGCCGCAGACGCCTGTACAATCATGGTCAGGATAGTACCGATAAAGACAAACAGAAGTACGGAAATGAATCCCATATCGGTATAATTCTGGACGAAAGCCAACATATCAGGGTTGGCGCTCAAGTCTGGAGCATTGGTTTTCAGTAAGTTCAATCCCATAAACAGGAAAGCAAAACCGAAAATAAACTCACCGATAGACTTACGGGAACTCTTTTGAGAAAATAAAAGCGGAATACCAAAAGCCAGAAGAGGTAAAGAGAATAAAGAAATATCGACTTTAAAGCCGAGAGCGGAAATAATCCAAGCGGTAACGGTAGTACCAATATTGGCTCCCATAATTACACCTATGGATTGTGAAAGGGTCAGTAATCCTGCATTGACAAAGCTGACCACCATAACTGTCGTAGCAGAAGAAGATTGAATTAAGGCCGTAATAAGCACACCAGTCAGTACACCGGTCACTCTGTTGGTCGTCATAGCGGTCAGGATACTACGAAGTCTGTCACCGGCAAACTTCTGAAGCCCCTCACTCATGATTTTCATTCCATAAAGGAAAAGCGCTAACGAACCGAGCAACGCTAAAAAATCATAAAAAGTATATTCCATTTGTAATTAATTAAGTCGGAGGTAGGCTCTTAATTGTTTAATGTGTAAATTAATTGCCAAATCACCGAGTTAGTAACACATATTACAATTATGCTACAAATATATTGCAAAAATAACAATTTAACAAAAGATTTCCCCGAGGGAAGCACGCTTTTGGATATTTATAATGGTTTTAATTTAGAAATGCCCTACGGACCTGTCAGTGCGAAAGTTAACAATAAGGTAGAAGGGCTCAACTTTAAGGTATATTACAATAAAGATGTTGAGTTTCTTGATATAACTAATCCGTCGGGCATGCGTACCTATTTCCGATCGCTTTGTTTCATCCTTGTAAAAGCTGTAGAAGAACTTTATCCGCAGGGAAGCATTTCCCTGGAACATCCCGTATCGAAGGGTTATTACTGTACGCTGCATCTGGACCGTTCTATTGGTTTGGATGATGTTACACGCATCAAGCAGAAAATGCAGGAAATAATTACCGACAACATTCCTTTCCAACGTATAGAGTGCCATACAGAACAGGCCGTCGAATTATTCACCCAAAGAGGAATGATGGACAAAGCAAAACTGCTGAAGACTTCCGGACAGTTATATACTTTCTATTACAGATTAGGAGATACCATCGACTATTATTATGGCAGTCTGGTTCCAAGTACAGGATACATCAAACTGTTCGATATCGTAAAATACTATGATGGATTGTTGCTACGTATTCCAAACAGAAAGAACCCGCAAAAACTGGAGGAACTTGTAAAACAAGAAAAGATGCTGGAGGTATTTCAGGAATATCACCGCTGGAACCAGATATTGGGAATCAGTACGGTTGGGGATTTCAACATAGCCTGCAACAACGGGCATGCTACCGACCTGATAAATGTATCGGAAGCATTGCAAGAAAAGAAAATTGCACATATAGCCGACGAAATCACTCACCGGAACCAAAATGGAGAAAGAGTGAAACTGGTATTGATTTCCGGACCGTCATCTTCGGGAAAGACAACGTTCAGCAAACGTCTCAGTATTCAGTTAATGACTAATGGACTGAAGCCTTATCCGATTTCACTGGACGATTATTTTGTAAACAGAGAAGATACTCCACTCGATGAAAACGGTGAACACGATTTCGAGTCACTGTACGCGCTGGATCTTCCTTTCTTCGAAGCCCAGTTAAAGGAGTTGTTAGATGGTAAGGAAATTGAATTACCCCGATTTAATTTTACAACGGGCAAACGCGAGAACAGTGGCAAGAAATTACGTATTGACGAAAATATGATATTGATACTGGAAGGGATACATGCGCTGAATCCGGCACTGACCCCCAATATTCCGGCAGCCAATAAATATAAGATATATGTATCTGCCCTGACTACAATCTCACTCGACAACCATAATTATATTCCTACCACCGACAACCGGTTGCTACGCCGAATCATACGCGATTACCGATACCGCAATTACTCGGCAGAAGCGACAATTTCTCGATGGGAAAGTGTCCGTGCAGGGGAAGACAAATGGATATTCCCTTATCAGGAATATGCAGATGCAATGTTCAACTCGGCTCTGCTCTTCGAACTTGCCGTGTTAAAGGACTATGCAGAACCCATTTTACGAAAGGTACCCAATAACTGTCCGGCATACTCGGAAGCTCACCGCCTTCTGCGTTTCCTTGCCTATTTTGTTTCAGTACAAGACAATGAACTTCCGCCGACTTCCTTGTTGCGCGAGTTTTTGGGAGGAAGCAGTTTCAGATATTAAATTCCACAGATATTGGTAGAGAAGTTGGTTGTCCACATAAAATAAAATTAAGTGAAAACCATATAATCCGTATCTAATTGTTTATTTTTGCAGCGAAAAAATCAAATTCATTTTTATGGCTATAAATTCACGTCAAGTACAAACTCAGGCCCAGCAGCAGGTTCAGACTTTATCTCCACAGCAGATATTGGCAGTCAAATTATTAGAGCTGCCTACTGTAGAATTGGAAGAACGTATTCATTCTGAACTTTTGGACAATCCTGCTCTAGAAGAAGGCAAAGAACATACTGAAGAGGCTGAGGGACATGAAGATGACTATCCTGCCGATGAAAATGAAGAATCCGGAACCGACTATAATGATGATTTGTCGTTGGGAGATTATCGCACAGAGGATGACATTCCCGATTATAAGCTTCAGGAGAACAACCGTTCTAAGGGAGAAACTCCCGAAGAGATCCCTTTTTCGGACAGTGTTTCATTTTACGAAACGCTGAAAGAGCAGCTTGACATGCAAGATCTTACTCCCGAAGAAAAACAGTTAGGCGAGTATCTTATCGGCTCTTTGGATGATGACGGTTTATTGAGAAAAACAACAGAAGCCCTGATGGACGAACTTGCCATCTATCAGGGTATTTATACAACTCCTGAACAACTGGAGCATATCTTGTCTATCATACAGGATTTTGATCCTGCGGGAATAGGAGCACGAAGCCTTCAGGAATGCCTCTTGCTGCAAATCAAGCGGAAAGAAAACTCTCCGCTGAAACAAATAGAATATGATATCATCAACAAATGTTGCGATGATTTCACCAAGAAAAATAAAGATAAAATATTACAAAAGTTAGGGATAACTGAAGAACAATATAATGCAGCCGTAGTGGAACTGACCAAGCTGAATCCGCGTCCGGGAAGTTCCATGGGAGAAACAATCGGTAAAAACTTGCAGCAAATTATTCCTGATTTTATTGTTGAGACAGAAGAAGACGGTACTATTCATCTTAGCCTCAACAACCGGAATGTTCCTGAACTGCGCTTAAGCCGTGAATTTACTGAAATGCTTGATGAGCATACACGCAATAAAGCTAATCAAAGTAAGGAATCGAAAAACGCATTATTATTCCTCAAGCAAAAGGTAGATGCAGCTCAGGGATTTATCAATGCTGTTAAACAACGCCAGCAGACATTGCTCAGTACGATGCAGGCTATTATAGACTTGCAACGACCGTTCTTCCAGGATGGTGATGAGTCTTCACTCCGACCTATGATACTGAAAGATGTGGCCGAACGTGCACAACTGGATATTTCAACAATTTCACGAGTGAGCAACAGCAAATATATACAGACTAACTTCGGAATATATCCACTCAAGTTTTTCTTCAGCGACGGATATGTAACAGAAAACGGAGAAGAATTGTCTGTGCGTGAAATCAAACAGTTCCTGAAAGAGTGTATCGACAAGGAAAATAAGGATAAACCTTACACCGATGACGAACTGGCCGACATGCTAAAAGAAAAAGGATATCCGATAGCACGACGTACGGTTGCCAAATACCGCCAGCAGCTTAACATTCCAGTCGCACGACTAAGAAGATAAACCAAACGACAAAAAACAATCATAACACAAGGATGGAAGAAACTAATATTCCCGATCAGTTAACATATCATGCTCCTTCTCAGGAAACAACAAAAGAGCCTAAAGATGCACTATTTATGGCAGCACGTATCATCTCTGCCATATTTACACCTTTTATGGTTCCTTTTGTAGCGTTTTTGCTGCTTTTCTTTTTTACATATTTACGAATACTCCCCCTGCAATATAAACTGACAGTTCTGATCATGGTATATTGCTTTACCATTCTCCTTCCGATGCTTGGTATATACCTTCTTCAGAAAATCAATGGCTGGACGTTACGGGAGCTGGGGAAGAGAGAGAAACGCTTTCTGCCATACCTGATTACGATCATGAGTTATACAGGATGTTTTCTGACCATGTACCGGATTCATCTTCCACGCTATATGAGCGGAATAATCATAGCTACTCTGCTTTGTATGGTTATCTGTACCAGTATCAACTTGAAATGGAAAATCAGCACTCACATGGCCAGCTGTGGTATGATTATCGGAGGATTACTTTCATACAGTTTCATTTTCCAGTTCAATCCTATCTGGTGGCTCTGCGGTTTTATTTTACTGGCAGGAATGTTAGGTTCCGCACGAATCATCGTCCGCCAACATACTTTAAACGAAGTTGGAGGAGGTTTTTTAGTCGGTTTGTTTTGCGGTATCACTGGAATTTTGTTTATTTGAAACATAATTATATTAACCTCTAAAATACTAAGATTATGAATTTCCCAACTAATGTAAAGTACACGAACGAACACGAATGGATTCGTCTGGAAGGTGATGAAGCTTATGTAGGAATTACAGATTATGCACAAGAACAATTGGGCGACATCGTCTTTGTAGATGTAACGACCGAAGGTGAAACTCTAGAAAAAGGTGAAGTATTCGGAACCATTGAAGTTGTAAAAACTGTATCCGACCTTTTCCTTCCCATTGGTGGCGAAGTACTTGAAATCAATCCAGAGCTGGAAGAACATCCGGAACTGGTAAACAAAGATCCATATGGTGACGGCTGGCTAATCAAGATCAAACCAACTGACACTACAGAAATGGATGAACTGCTGGATGCTGAAGCATACAAACAGATCATTAATGAATAAAACTAAATAAACAGACATGAAACCAATTGTAAGTATCATCATGGGTAGTACGTCCGATCTTCCTGTTATGGAGAAAGCGGCGAAACTGCTCGACGAAATGCAAGTTCCTTTCGAAATGAATGCTCTTTCGGCACACCGTACACCTGCTGAAGTGGAAAAATTCGCAAAAGAAGCTGCCGGACGAGGTATTAAAGTCATTATTGCAGCAGCAGGAATGGCTGCAGCTTTGCCAGGCGTGATTGCAGCGAATACTACACTTCCTGTTATCGGAGTTCCCGTAAAAGGTTCTGTGCTCGATGGAGTGGATGCGCTTTATTCTATCATCCAGATGCCTCCCGGCATACCTGTAGCAACAGTTGCTATCAATGGTGCTATGAATGCAGCTATCCTTGCAGTACAAATGTTGGCATTATCTGATGAAGGACTCGCCGAAAAATTTGCAGCTTACAAGGAAGGTCTGAAAAATAAGATAGTCAAAGCTAACGAAGAATTGAAAGAAGTAAAATACGCTTATAAAACAAATTAATGGATTACTTCAACTATTCACGCCGAGAGGCAAATGAGGTATATGTTGGTGCCACTCCTATGGGTGGCACTAATCCTATCCGTATACAAAGTATGACCAATACGGTCACAATGGATACTGAGGCCTGTGTAGAACAAGCTAAACGCATCATTGAAGCAGGAGGTGAATATGTACGCCTCACTACTCAGGGAGTACGTGAAGCTGAAAACTTAAAGAATATCAATATCGGACTGCGTTCACAAGGGTACGACACTCCGCTGATAGCCGATGTACACTTTAATCCCAAAGTGGCAGAAGTAGCAGCATTGTATGCTGAAGGAGTACGCATCAATCCGGGAAATTATGTAGATGCCGCGCGCACTTTCAAGAAACTGGAATATACGGATGAAGAATATGCTCAGGAAATTCAGAAGATACGTGACCGCTTCATTCCATTCCTAAATACCTGTAAAGAGAATCATACTGCTATCCGTATTGGAGTAAATCACGGTTCATTGTCCGACCGTATCATGTCACGTTATGGTGATACTCCTGAAGGTATGGTAGAATCGTGTATGGAATTTCTCCGTATCTGTGTAGATGAACAGTTCATGAACGTCGTTATTTCCATCAAAGCCTCCAATACGGTCGTAATGGTCAAGACAGTCCGACTGCTGGCAGAACAGATGGAAAAGGAAGGTATGTCATTCCCTCTTCATCTGGGAGTTACCGAAGCTGGTGATGGAGAAGACGGACGTATCAAATCGGCATTAGGTATCGGCGCTTTGTTGTGTGACGGATTAGGAGATACTATCCGCGTTTCACTGAGTGAAGCTCCTGAAGCAGAAATCCCAGTAGCCCGCAAACTGGTGGATTATGTACTCCAACGCGAGAATCATCCCTATATACCAGGAGCAGAAGCAGCCGAATTTAACTATACCAATCCAAACCGACGCCATACAACAGCTGTTGAAAATATTGGAGGTGAACATGTACCGGTTGTTATATCTGCCCGTCTTGACGGTAATATGCAAATCAATGAGCAGTTCTGTCCGGACTACATCTATTGCGGACAGCAGCTTCCTGAAATGCGTCGTACCAATATCGGCTACATTGTAGATGCAAACATATGGAAAGGAGAAGAGGGAACTTATCCTGCCTTCAATTACCAGCAACTGGTTGAGTTGCACCACTGCAATGCAAAAGTCAAATTCTTATTCACTCCATATATGGGACTGAATGAAGAAGCTACAGCTTGTCTGCGCATGCATCCAGAAGTTGTTATCATTGCCCAAAGTAATCATCCGAATCGTCTCGGCGAATTTCGGGGAATCGCACATCAACTGATGAATCAAGGTTTAACCAATCCATTGGTATTCTTCCAATTTTATCAGGAAAACAATACAGAAGATTTGCAGATCAAATCGGCAGTCGATATGGGAGCATTGATATTTGATGGTTTCTGCGACGGTATTTTACTATATAATCACGGAAATGCTATTACTGATGAGAAAGTAGATGAAACTGCATTCGGCATTCTACAAGCAGGCAGAGCGCGTACATCGAAGACAGAATATATTTCCTGTCCCGGCTGTGGACGTACGCTATACGATCTGGAAGCTACCATCGCTCGTATCAAAGCTGCGACCTCGCACCTGAAAGGGCTCAAGATCGGTATCATGGGCTGTATTGTCAATGGTCCCGGTGAAATGGCAGATGCAGACTATGGTTACGTAGGGGCCGGACGAGGCAAAATCAGCCTGTACAAGAAAAAAGAATGTATTGAAAAGAATATTCCGGAAGAGCAGGCAGTAGAAAAGCTGATTGAACTAATTAAGGCGAACGGAGATTACAAGGAAAAATAAACTGCAATCTCAAGCAAAAAATCAGTATTCTGTACTATCAAATGTAATATTACAGAATAGATTTCAAAGAATGGAGCTGCCTCAAAATAAAACTGTGAAAGTAAAAATCTTATAGATTAAAACTTAAAAATAAAAATCTCCTGCTTTAGTCTTTGCTCATTTCGATATAGGGCTAAAAGCAGGACTTTTTATGTTATAACTTATAGATTATTAGTATCTGATAAACATATTCAATAGACTGATTATTAATATCGTTTTATAGACAAACCCTCTGTTTAAGTTATTGTTCAAATTCATGTATATCAATGAGTCATTGATGGCTTGAAAAGTGTTATCGGAGAAACAATGATAGATTATAAATAAGCTTATCTCTGTTTTTATTTTGAGATTCTTTCTCTATTCTTGCTCTTTATAAATAAGAAGCCGCAGGTATAAGCTTTTGTCAATAAAGAACGCGTCAAAACAGAAAAGGTCTTACTTTAAAAGCATAAACTAAAAGGTTAAAAAAGGGTCGTATCAAACCTCATTTTGAGTAATGATACGACCCTTTTCATCTATAAGTGATGTGTAAGCTTCAAATTAGAGATTCCATCTTTTCCTATAATTTGATTTGATGGCTCATCTTCTATCTTACAGTTTCCTATTTCTGCTTCTCTGCAACTTTCACTGGAACCGACAATATCTCCTTGTATTTTTCTGGAGAATTCAGAACTTCAATAGCTTTATCCAAGTCCTCATCGTCTTTCAGACGTTGCATAACAGCTCCACGCTGATAAAAATATCGGGTTGCTATTTCTTCAGCAATTTGTTCTTTTATCGGTTTTGCAAAATAATCAAGATCACGGTCCAAGTTATGATTCAACTTTTGTTCCAAAGCCTTAAACTCCTCTGCTGCCCCTTCCATATAGCCTTCAAATTCGGCAACTTCTTTCAACGTCTTTAAAAGTCCTTCACTCTGACGGTCGTAAGTAAAATTAGCAGCCTTGACTTGTTTCTTAAATTCAGCATAATCAGCATCAGTAATCCGTATCGAATCGACAGAAGTAACAGCAGGATGCGTCAGACAATACTGAGTAACATAATCAAAAATCAAATCATCGTTCATCAAATAGAACAATATATTCGGGAACTTATCCCCTTTCACTTCAATATCCGGACGAATACCTCCACCGTCACGAACTTCACGTCCGGCAGCTGTATGGAATACAGTTGTCAAACTATCAGGGATACGTGCTACCGAACCGTCTGCATTCTTCTTTGCATAATCGATAGCCTGAATGCAACGGCCACTTGGAATATAATATTTAGATGTAGTAACCTTCAATGTACCATTATACGGCAATGGGCGAGTAGTCTGCACCAGACCCTTTCCATAAGTACGCGTACCAATAATCACCGCACGATCCATATCTTGCATAGAACCGCTCAAAATTTCAGAAGCAGAAGCCGTATTACCATTTACAAGCACAGCCAGAGGCATTTCTGTATCTATTGGTTCATTCTGAGTTTTGAATGAACTGGCAGCCTGACGAATTTTTCCTTTCGTCACTACTATTTCTTTTCCTTTCGGAACAAAAAAGTTAATAATTTCTACAGCTTCCTGCAAAGAACCTCCTCCATTATCTCGTAAATCTATCACTAAAGACTTAGCTCCACGCTGCTTTAACTCAATAAATGCCTTTTTCACATCCTTGGCACAATTATCAGTAAAACCAGTCAGCGACAAATAGCCTATACTATCTTTAATTATACCATAATAAGGAATCGGATTGTTACGGATATTCTTGCGCGTAATTTTAAACTCCATCACGGTACTATCGTTCTTCAATGGACGAAGCACTTTTAAAACAAAAGAAGTACCCGGTTCACCACGCAAAGCCTCACTTACTTTCGATGAAAATTCCTGAGGTTTCATATTTCCTCTCAGCATTTCCTTTCCACCAACCGAAAGAATAATATCGCCCGCCTTTACACCAGCTTCTGCAGCCGGCATACCTTCAGTAGGTTCCACAATGGCAATACGATCTTTTTTCTTATAATATCGTATAGCAGCTCCGATACCACCATACTTTCCCGTAATCATTTCTTTCAGACTGTTGATACCTTCCTCCGGATAATACTCGGTATATGGGTCGGTCAGAGCCAGCATACCGTTAACCCCATTTTGAATCATTTTTTCAGGATCGATAGTATCTACATAAAATAAATCCAGCTCCTTAAAAATAGAATTGAAAATATCCAGATTCTTTGATATCTGAAAATTACGGTCATCATCTTTAAAGCTGGAAAGTCCCAAACCAAGAAAAATGATAAAAGCTCCAATCAGCGTTCTTTTTGTATTCATAGTTATCATGATTTTAGCTTGCAAATAAACATATTATTCTGCTCAAGCCTGCAAGACGGACTCAATATTTAACTTTATTTCGTTCCATTTCTTCTTTGTCAGGGCTGTTCCCACTGTCTGAATAACATACCCAGCCAAAATGGAACTTATCTGTGCACACTTTTCAAGTGAATAGCCACATGTAAGACCATATAAGAAACCTGCTGCATAAAAATCGCCAGCCCCCGTTGTATCAACTACTTTCTTGACAGGGAAAGGATTTACACGAATAACCTCAGTACCTTTTTTTACCAATGAACCACTTTTACCTGTTTTTATGACTACAATGCTGCATTTAGATGATATTTCCTGTAAAGCTTCTTCAGGTCCTTTACCCGTATAGGCGCGTGCTTCGCTTTCATTAGCAAATACAATATCCACATATTTTGTAATCAACATATCGAAAAACTCACGCTCGGCCTCAACCACATTGTAGCTAGCCATATCAAGACAGATTTGCAAACCAGCCTCTTTTGCTAATTGCATGGCACGTACAATAAGATCATGATCCTGCAACAAATAACCTTCAATATAAAAATAGGAATAACCTTCGAACATTGAACGCGACAAGTCATCAGCACAAAGTTTGGCTGATGCTCCCAAATATGTACCAAAAGTACGTTCACCACAAGGTGATACAAATGTGGAAGCAACTCCCGAAGGGCAGTCACATTTCAACAAAGAAGTTTCTATTCCTCTTTTTTTTAATGTCCGCTCAAAAAATTGTCCGAATTCATCTGTACCAATTTTCCCAATAAATCCAACTTCTGCATCCAGCCCTGCAAGTGCACATATTGTATTAGCTGCAGCTCCTCCAGTTGCCCGATGAAGTTTCTGCCCAGCTGTCTTAGTACGTATATTAAATAATGTGTCCTCGTCTATTAACTGCATACTTCCTTTAGGCAAATTCAGGTCATTTAGCACCTCATCACTATCGATTAAGACCAAAACATCGACCAAAGCATTGCCCATTCCAATAATTTTATCCATTTATCAATATTTTTTTTGCAAAGATATTGCATATTTCAAAATATCCTACTACCTTTGCCACGCAATTGAGAAAAACCTTCTTCAGTAGCTCAGTCGGTTAGAGCATCTGACTGTTAATCAGAGGGTCGTTGGTTCAAGTCCAACCTGAAGAGCCATTCTTTTTAAACATATTAATCTTCTTCAGTAGCTCAGTCGGTTAGAGCATCTGACTGTTAATCAGAGGGTCGTTGGTTCAAGTCCAACCTGAAGAGCAAAAAAGTTCGTTCACAAGACGAACTTTTTTTGTAACCTAAAAATAAAAATAATCATGGACGATTCAAACTCGCGAACGTGCACAAGTAGTATTAACCTTCTCCTCCGGGAGTAAGCGAGGTTTTGAATCCATTTATTGCCTTGCTCACACCACCGGCGGATACAAAATAAGAAAGGAGCAACGCAATGAGAAAGTATCTTTACAGTGAAACAGGAGGTTTCGTAGAAAAAAACAACTGGCTTCCTAACTGCTGGGTAAATGTAGAATGCCCTACCGATGATGATTTCAAATTTTTAAGAGAAGATCTAAAAGTTCCAACTTCCTTTTTAAACGATATAGCCGATACCGACGAACGTCCTCGTACAGATACAGAAGGGAATTGGCTACTTACCATTTTACGTATACCCGTACAAACACCTAATCAGAAGGTGCCATACACAACTGTACCCATTGGTATTATTACTAACAATGAAATTATAGTATCCATCTGCTACCATTCAACCGAAATGATACCTGATTTCATTCAGCATATCTGCCGCAAATCAATCAATATTCCGAATAAATACGAGCTGATCTTACGCATTATCTATTCATCAGCTGTATGGTTTCTAAAATATTTAAAGCAGATAAACAACGAAGTAAGCATGGCAGAAAAGGAATTAGAGCAAAGTATCAGAAATGAAGACTTGCTCCGCTTGATGAATCTGCAGAAGACATTGGTATACTTCAACACTTCCATCCGCGGAAATGAAGTCATGGTAGGGAAGTTACAAAACATTTTCAATGAGAAAGATTACCAAAATCCAGAACTGACAGACGACGTCCTGATTGAACTGAAACAGGCTCACAATATGGTAAATATCTACAGCGATATCCTGACCGGAACAATGGACGCCTTTGCATCAATCATATCGAATAACGTAAATACCATCATGAAACGTATGACAAGTCTGTCTATCATTCTGATGGTCCCTACACTGATAGCCAGTTTCTACGGTATGAATGTCGACATACATATAGAAGAAGTTCCACATGCTTTTTCTATCATTGTTTTTTCATCGATCTTCCTATCGGCCATGGCTTTCATCATTTTCCGCAGAATAAAATGGTTCTAACTGAACATACCAAGAACCTTTATACAACTATAAATAAACTAAGAAAATGAAAATCGTATTATTAGAATCATTGGGAATCAGCGAATCATCCCTGCAACGCCACATAGCTCCACTAACAGAAGCCGGGCATGAATTTAAGGCCTATCCTAAAAATACCGATCCAGCAGTTCAAATAGAAGAAGCTAAAGATGCTGACATTATTATGATAGCCAACATGCCGTTGAGAGCAGAAGTTATCAACAGCTGTTCAAAACTCAAATATATTGATGTTGCCTTCACAGGTGTAGACCATGTTGATCTTGAAGCAGCCCGCGCCAAAGGAATACAAGTAAGCAATGCTGCAGGATATTCTACACAATCGGTAGCAGAGCTGGTCCTTTGCATGATGATTTCCTTACTCCGAAACGTACCTCAGGTATCTGAACGCTGTCGGGAAGGAAGGACAAAAGACGGCCTGGTAGGATGTGAACTGAGAGGAAAGACTGTCGGTATCGTAGGAGCAGGAGCCATCGGAACACGTACAGCCGAACTGTGCCACGCTTTCGGATGTACAATTTTAGGCAACAAACGTCATGTAACGGGTAATGAACCTTCCTTCATTCATTTCGTAACACTAGATGAACTGCTGGAACAATCAGACATCGTATCACTTCACTGTCCGCTCACTCCCGAAACTCATCACCTGATTAATGCAGAACGTATCAGCAAAATGAAACAGGGAGCTTATTTAATAAATACAGCCCGTGGAGGAGTAATTGATTCGGAAGCACTAGCCCAAGCCTTAAACGAAGGATATCTAAGCGGAGCCGGAATCGATGTATTCGAAAATGAACCTCCACTCGATACAAATCATCCGTTACTGCACAGTAAAAATACAATTGTAACTCCGCATATAGCCTTCGCTTCTGCCGAGTCAATGGAAGCGCGGGCAGAAATTGTATTCCAAAATATCAAAACATGGCTGGAAGGAAAGCAGCAAAACATTATCTTATAAAACAGAATACTAGATACCAACTTGAAAAACACTCAAGCTGATATCTAGTATACTATATCCATAGGCTCATCCCTATTTACACTATTTAAGATCATGTAAGACAAAGAATTACAACGATTTAATTAACTTTGTAATAATATACCTTGGAGAAACCTTACAATAGCATATTTTTACAATACTTATCGAATAAAAACCTAACAATACCATGAAAAAAGAATGCTTGATTTTATCTGCCCTAATAAGTACTGCCAGCGCCTTCTCCCAGCATAAAGCTCCTAATATCATCTTTATACTATGCGACGACATGGGATATGGAGACTTAGGTTGCTATGGTCAGAAATACATAAATACCCCTCATATCGACCAAATGGCAGCAGAAGGGATGCGTTTTACACAAGCATACGCAGGAAGTCCTGTAAGTGCTCCTTCACGTGCAACCCTGATGACCGGGCAACATAGCGGCCACACTCACGTACGAGGCAACAAGGAATACTGGCCTCAATCGGCAGTCGTAACCTACGGAGAGAACCAAGATTACGCAGTTGTCGGTCAGGAACCATACGATTCAGCTCATGTTATCCTCCCCGAAGTCATGAAGAAGAACGGATACACAACCGGTATGTTCGGCAAATGGGCAGGAGGTTACGAAGGCTCCTGGTCTACTCCCGACAAGCGAGGCGTAGACGAATTCTACGGATACATATGTCAGTTCCAGGCACACTTATACTATCCCAATTTTTTGAATCGCTATAGCCGTTCGAAAGGCGACAAGGAAGTGAAACGTATCGTACTAGAAGAAAATATCAAGTACCCGATGTTTGGTGACGACTATTTCAAACGCCCGCAATATTCGGCAGACCTTATTCATCAAGAAGCACTGAAATGGCTGGACGCACAAACTGGAGAGCAACCGTTCTGCGGCATTTTTACATACACCCTTCCCCATGCAGAACTGGCACAACCACACGACTCCATCTTTAACGATTATAAAAAGAAATTCTTTACCGACAAGACATGGGGCGGCGAAAAAGGATCACGATATAATCCTTCTGACCACACTCATGCACACTTTGCCGGTATGATTACCCGTTTGGACAGCTACGTAGGAGAAATTCTGAAAAAGCTCAAAGAAAAAGGACTGGATGAAAATACCATCGTTTTCTTTAGCAGCGACAACGGGCCTCACGAAGAAGGAGGAGCCGATCCTGAATTCTTCGGACGAGACGGCAAGCTAAGAGGCCTGAAGCGCCAATGCCATGAAGGAGGCATCCGTATTCCATTCATCGTACGCTGGCCAGGACATATTGCAAGCGGAACAACCAACGACCACCAACTTGCTTTTTATGATATCCTGCCCACTTTCTGCGAACTGATAGGTGACAAAAAGTTACCAGATAAGAATAAAGATCATTTCGACGGAATATCCTTCGCCCCTACCCTTCTGGGGAACGACAAAAAACAGAAAGAACATGAATTCCTATACTGGGAGTTCCATGAAACCGATCAGATGGCAGTACGTATGGGCGACTGGAAACTTATCATCAAGAAAGGAATCCCATCACTATACAACTTGAAGGAAGATCTGCATGAAGATCACGATGTAGCCAGTCAAAATCCGTCAATAGTAAAAAAAATGTTAGAGGTCATCCAGCGTGAACACCAACCCAGCGACCTCTTTAAAGTAACATTACCTACTTTCTAACATAATTCATATCTGATACACTTAAAAAATAATCCCCTCACTTAGCTTTACACTCCAAAGTCAAGCTAATGTGAAGGGATTTTTTACAACCATTTTTAAATAAAAAGGACATTCAGGCTTCTTCCAAAGCCCCAATATTTCTATCAGTCATTACTGTTTTTCTTCCGGAGTCATTTTCGTTTCATACTCCTTAATCCATTGTTCCATCTGCTTATTAATAGTTTCACGCTGTTCTTCATAAGTAGCTTCTGAAACAAATTTCAAAGTGTGAAATTTATTCAAGACATCAGCAGATACCATTGCTATCTTAATAGCATCAGCAACCGTTACCGTATCACCTGCGGCTATAGGGTTCCCTTCAGCCTTTCCGGTAAACGAGGCACAATCCAGATTATTTCCTTCCGTATCCGTTATAAAGCAATATGTAAAAAGATAACGTTCTGATATGTCTTCCGTAGCAACAACCTGATATTTCAGCTCAACTTTCAGTTCGTCGAACATGAACGAATTGAAAGTAAAAGAAGGTAATTCAATATCCGTAATAGTTACATCCGATACAACTTTATAAGGCAAGCCCTCCGTTTCCTGATAACTTACAACCTTCCCAATCAACTTATCAGCCAGTGTCTTTCCTTCTTCCTTGCTTTTCTCCGAAAGATCCATTGCCAGTTTAACCACTTTCTCAACTGTTTCCTGATCTTGCGAATACCCACTTGCCTTACCTATTTCTGATACCTGAGCACAAAAATCCAATCCCTGCTTTTCATAATATGCAGGAATTTCACCCAACATACCTTCCGAAGAAGATGTGCTTCCACCACAAGAAGATAAAATCAATGCAACAATAGAACATGCTGTTGTTCCTAATACTCTCATATACATATGCCTTTATTTTTATGTTATTAGCTTTCCACCCCAGTTCACCCGCTCCATATTGAGCAAGCAAACTTCTCTTTATTGCTGTTTTTGCAAATTAACAAATAAAACTGATTACTATTTGTCACCTAAAAAGGTGATTATTTTTTTAAATCATAAGTAAAATCTTCCTGATAAAGAAATAATGGAAATAAAAGCCGTATATTTGCTCTCAGAACATTCACGGCTAAACACTATGAAAAAAATATACCGCTATTTACTGTTGATACTGCTATTATCGGGAATCTGTCCGCTCCATTCAGAAACAATACCAGCCGACACATTGCTGATGAGGTTATATGAACGTGCAGCCAGCTTAATGGAAAAAGGTGAACTTGATCAAGCCCAGCAGACTTTCGACAGTGCCTTTGCCATGCCCGAAGCAAAACAATCTCCTGTATACCCCATCCTATTGAATGAACAAGCTACCCTTATGTCGTACGTAGGGAAAGATAACGAAGCCTTCAACATGAAAAAAAGTGTTCTTCCTTATCTGCCACAAATCAAAGATCTGGAAAAACACATCAGTGTATACAATGACCTTGCTATCTTTTATCGCCGGCAGCACATGAACGACTTAACCATTTACTACTACAATAAGGCCCTCGATGCTGCCCTAAAATACAAAGACGAAGGATGGATTACACATATTTACAACAACGTTTCTATATTTTACTTCAACATACGTCTGTTAAACGAAGCCGAAAAATATACAGATCTGGCCGCCCAGCATGCACAAGACAGCAATGACATATTTGTAGCATTCCATACCTGGCAGCTTCGTAGCGGCATTAAAGTTGAAGTAAACAAGCTGGACGAAGCAGAATATTCAATCCGAAAAGCCTGGGAAATAGCCAGTCAAGCCGGCAATAACTCCACGACATGGAAAATAAGATGTATGCCCTCATTATTAAGAATATTCGAAAAGAAAGAGCAAGCAGATTCGGTAAACTGGTATCTTCAGCTTGGAGACAAGCTTCTGAAAGAAATTCCATCTTCCGGAATCGCAGCCATTGGCTATATTCAGGTACGTGCCAGTATGGAGATGAAAAGGGGAAACTATGCAAAAGCCCTTCAAGATCTGTTGTGGCTGCGTAAAAGGAACACAGGCAGCGAGCCTAAAACACTACTGACACAAATAGCCCAATGTTACGATGCTGTAGGGAACAAGCAACTGGCATATATATACATGGACAGCGCACGTATGTGGACAGACACGCTAGCACAGCATAATCTGACTCAGAAAATGGCAGAACTTAATGTCAAGTTCCAGACTCAGGAAAAAGAGCTGCAAATCAGCAAACTGGAACAAGAGAAACTGGCACATCAAGCTTTCCTGCTCAAAGCCTCCGTATGCGTCGGATGCCTGCTGGTTATCGTATTGATAGTTATACTGACATTGCACTACAAAAAACGAATGGCAGAAAGAAAGATCAAACTGCTTCAGCAGGAAAATGAGCTGAATGCAGCGCGACGCTACATAGAAGGCCTGGAAGAAGAATGCAAATATTTTGCCAAAGAGTTGCACGACGGCATTGCCAACGATCTGCTAGGATTACAAATGAAAATAGAGAATACCACAAATTCTGACAACGTACAGGAACTAGGTACGCTCATCAAAGAGGTAAGAAACAATGTACGTAATATTTCCCATGAGCTGATGCCTCCCGAATTTGAGCATTTAAGTCTGGATGAAATATTATATCAATATGCCGACAAATTAAGTGAAAATACAGGCATACAAGTCACATATACATCCGGTTCGTGCAACCCGATACCGAATGAAACAGCATACGAATTATACCGTATAGTTCAGGAAATCACCATGAATATTGTCAAACACGCCAATGCACACTGTATTTCCGTCAGCCTTTATGCTGAGCACGAAAAGCAATATACATTGAAAATAACCGACGATGGTACTGTAACTACCCCTCATAAAGCAAACAGCAGAGGAATAGGACTTCGGACTGTAAACGACCGTGCCAAAGCAATCGACGGTACTATCCAAAGAGAATCGTCTGAGAACAACAATATATTCACACTACAATTTAAAGTAAAATGAATCCAAATATATACAAGTTACTGATTGTCGACGATCATCCGATTGTAGCAGAAGGCATTGTAAGCATCGCTTCACAGCAAAGCAACATACTATGCAAAAGCATAACCCGCATGGAGAATCTGCTGCCAACAATATCCGCCGAAAGTTTCGATCTCTGCATTATCGATCTGGAACTTCCTGAAATAAACGGCTTTCAGCTTATTCATCTTTTGCAGGAACAAATGTCCGACTGCAAGATTCTGATTTATACCATGCATGAAGAGCCATGGGTTATAGCTAAATTAGCAGAAGAAGAAATATCAGGAGCCGTATCAAAAAATGCAAGTACAAGCGAACTGAAGCAAGCTATTACTCAAATCAGACTTGGCCATAAATATTTCAGCGAAGTATTCTCCATTCTTCATAAAAAACAGATAAATATTGACTTACATAAAATACCAGAATTGTCAAAACGCGAAAAAGAGGTGCTCACCTATCTCTCCGAAGGTCTCAGCACTTCCGAGATATCAGACCTGCTGTGCCTCAGCACAAATACGATACAAACATACCGGAAACGTCTGATGGAAAAACTGGAAGCAAAGAATGTAGCAGAGCTCGTATATAAAGGAAAAGAAATATTCTAACTGTATCTTTCACACCCTTCACATATCATAAAATATTATTTGCTGACTCATGTTTGCAAGACTTTGTGAAGGGTGCGAAAGGGAAAATTCCTAATAAACTTTATTTCTAAAAAAATATCAGCATCTTTTGCCCAAATCTTCGAGAATTTTTCTAAAAATTTGTACAAAAATAATCCATAATAAGGCGTTCTTTTAGGAGGTTTTGTTAGTCGCTCATTTTCAGGAGAATATATTTAGTACATATAGTTAAAGATACATTGCAGACAAACATTGTATACTCTTTATTATTTGCTCACGCAATGATTGTGGAGAAATAACTTCCACATCAGAACCGTAAGATAATAGCACCTGAAAAAAATCAAAAGTCGGTTTTAAATTTAACTCAAATATCATATACTCATCCGTTTTACTTACCAAGCGTTGAGAACTATGCAACGGACACGTTTCAATATATATTCCTTGTTCGGCCATGAACTTTAAACGTATAGTTTCTTTTTTAAGATTATCCTGTAACATTATACCATAACTATCTGAAAAATAGTTATCCACATTTACCCCCTCCGGCATCACAAATTTACTATCAGAAATATTTACATTCTGAATTCTATCAAAAGCAAAAGTCCTCATCATGTTATGCTTATGAGAAAAGCCGATAAGATACCAGCGCTGTCTGAATAACCTAACAAAATAAGGCTCAACTGTTAATAAATACGGCTTCTCATACCAGAAAGGTTGATACAATATATTAATACATAAATCAGCCGACATTGCTTCCGTAACAACAGGAAGGAATAGCTCTCCACCATAAGTTTGCTCCAGCATAATACGTTTCGACAAAGTTTTACATTGATCTATACATGCAACTGCAGCCATAGAGGACAACAACCAGCGCTTCAATGGATCTGCCTTAAGCAGTTCTGGAGCTTTTATATAATACTTGTTCGTCCTACGATCGCAAACTATATCAATATCAAATAAATCTTCAGCTCTTTTCTTGTACTCTAAAAAAGTATTTCTAGAAATTTCTCTAGAATCATAATAATAGGATTTTCTCCAAGCTTCATTTATTTCTAGCCTTGTGACTTCCCGCTCCAATAAAAGATTAACCAACCATATACAAAACTGTGTCCTCATTGAATTCAAACTTTAATTTAATGCAAAAATAACTCATACCTTGCCTAATAAAACAATGCAAGGTATACATAATTTTGCAAAACTAAAGCAGTCCTTTTATTTATGTTCTTGAATTATTGAATTATTATTTCATTTTTCTTAGTTTTGTAGTATCAAACAGAGAAGGAGAATAGTATGATATAAAATAAAGAAAAGACATAATAAACAGAACGTCATCAACGTATTATTTGGTTAAGAGATAAGTCTGGTACATTTATTTAGTAATCACAGATAATAAGTTGAAAGTGATGTTCACACCCTTTTAAGGGCGTGGACTGCTTTTACTTATTCATGATTACAGGTTTACCAGAGCCTTCTCTAACGGATAAGTTTAAAGTTTGTTCACGCTCTTTTTTCGTATATAATCATTTAATCTATGGAAAAGAATATATTTGAAAACCTTTTAATCACGACCTTCTACATTCGGTACAATGAAAAGAAGAAGCTGTTGAACGGCAAACATTTTGTAAGACTATTCAAAAAAGTGGAAAAAGATGTCTGCAAGCTAGAAGAATCCCTTCTTGTTGAAGACAGGGAACAAAGTTGCCAGCATATAAAAGAAAAGCTACTCTCTGTATTGGAAAATAACAATGAAATATCAGATTCCATATTCTATTCACTTCTCCATAAGGATACAGACTGGGACACTACGATTGACCTTTTAGTCAAAATAATAAAATATGATGGTATTATCTCTAAGCAAGAAAAAGAAGTAATCTTAAAGCTATCCCAACAATATAATATCGACATTGAATCAACCAAAAGGAAGCTAAAAAACAAATATACAAAGAAACAAAGATTTTCTATTTTCGCAGCCGCTTTAATAGCAATGTGTATAGTTGTCTTCGGCATAGGAGCATGGATGGTCAATAGTATTGAAAAGAAAAAAATGGATAAATTCAATATAGAAGAATATATCAAACAAAACCCTAAACTTATTTTTAAAACAATTCAATTTAGCAAACTGATAATCCATGGAAAACCTAATGGAACAAATGAGCATTTAGATAAATTAAATATCCTGCATTTAAAAGGAGAAGCCGATTTATACATAGATGTAAATTTTCTAAGAATAGACTCCACTCAAACTGATTTTCTAAAAAAAGAGTTATATCTCATATATGATAGTCCCTCTCAAATTCCAATATCCGTAGATGTAAATATACCAAGTGGCAATTACACACTAATTGAGGAAATCGAACCGACTCCTATAAGCGAAGAAAAAGCAAAGGCTATTGCCAAGCCTATTAGCTGGATTAGTGGAGGTATCGGAGCTCTCATCGGCGGAAAATTTGGTGGTACACTCGGCAGCACATTTGGAGGACGCCTCGGAAAATTTATTGGCAGCAGCGTAGGAATGGTTAGTGGAGCTGCAAGCGCTGCTACAGCCGGTTATGTATATACCAAAGAATTCTTCATGGGGCTAGAACTAACCAATAATGATTTGGAAGAAAAAGAAAGTATTATCCAGGCATCTAAAAGCCTGATAGCACTTGAAATAATGGGAGGAAATATGTTGTCGGAACCCGACTATGACTCAAAGCTACAAAAATACTATCAGGCAGAATGTGAGCGCCAAATAAAAGAAATAATGAAATCTTTTGGTTGGCAAGAAGTTTATGTCAAGTTTAATTATAAATAATATACTAGCATATGAAAACCATAAAGTTTTTTACTATATTAATCACTCCTCTGATTGCCGGAATAGCTTGTTGCATGATTATTTTAAAAGTATGTAATATCAATGTAAATTCCGTCACAAATCTACTTTTATCTAAGATACCAGGAATTAATCAATTCGTAGAAACTACTACAAACACAGGTCTTTATGCCATTTCGCAAATGGATAAAAAAGAATTGATAACCTCGTCTTATAATATCGACTTTTTAGTGTCATTCTATCAGTCGGGAAAGAGAACCATCATTTTGTATCCATACGAAGTGGAAGCCGGAATAAACTTAGAAAACATAGAACAAACCAAGAAAGACTCATTAACAGTCATTACCCTACCTAATGCTCAAATCACAAAGGCCAATTTAGATGATAAAAAGAAAAACAATGTAATTCGTGAGCAAGTAGAAGTAGATTATAACAACTGTATTATTCCTTTGAAAATCGCTTTAGAGCGGTATGCCAAAGACTTGGCTATTTCCGCTGGCTTATTGAAAGAAGCGAATAAAAATGCCGAAAAATATTTATCTGCCTTATTTCCTGCACAATATTTTCACTTTGAAAAAGAAGCAACTTCACCAGATACATTGGAAACATTGTATGTTCCACATCTTCCTGTAAAATTTACCTATCAAAATGAAAACCTCACTGAAGGAAGATTGAATTATCAGAAAGATACTATTTACAGCCGTGACGATTTAAAATTCAGAGGTTCAAGGTTTGGATATTTAGAAACAAATACATCATCGACTTTTAAAGACAGAGATAATCTGATACTAAATTCTGACATTTTAGGACTAAGAATTACAGATCCGTTAAATCCGAAAGGAAAAAGAATTTATGCAAAAGCTTCTAATCTATATAAGGAAATTTTCATTTGTTATCCCTCAGGAGACATTTATTACCTAGAAAGCGAAAATGCAGCCAAAGAAGAGCATTTACAAAGTATCGCACCAGATATGCTTTATTTAGCCATGACAGCTTCAGATGATAATGAGAGAGAGGGCGATTATAAATATATGGAATGGCTTAAAGAATATGAAAATACTCTGAGCAATATGCTAAAGGGAAGATACAATGAAGCAAATGTACATTTACAAAGGATGGCTTCTATGCATCCTACAACCCCTGCTTCGTGGGAAGAAACTTTAATGAGTTCTTATGTAAATACAAAATGCTACAATAAGTATTATCCAACAAATGGCAACAATGATGTAGACTTACTTTTAAAAGCCATTTATTTGTTTGATAATAAAAAATATAACGAAATGGATGATAATTTTCAAACAAATTTATTGGCAATGGATGATGAGATCTGGACGTTTATCGGACAGAACAGAGCTAGACTTGTGCAACTTTTTTATCAACTAGACTGTACCTCTCAAGAACGTAGAAAAGATTATAAACAACAATTAATAGACCGGGCCGAAAACTATGACCATTCTATCGCTTTAACTCTTAAAGGACAAGATTATTGCAATTACATACATGGGATTTTACTTCATAATGATAATGAATATAGTTTTTATTTAATTAATGACATTCAGCCCAATGTACGTATCATAGGACATAAAGAAAATCTTACAGATGACGAGTTTAATGGCTTTGATAATATTTGTGCATTAATGAAAAAAGAAAAAGTTCTGAAAGATAATGAACCACAATTAGTATTAGCATATATTGAAAAATCCAGTTTATTTACCCAAAACCATAACTTACTGATTTTTGAAAAAGAACATTGTACAATTTGCAGTAACATAACAGGGAAATGGCAAAAAAAATATACATACACTACAACTTACGATCAGATAAGGTCAAATCCTATAAATAATTCATTCACAATAGGACCATATAGTTATAAAGGTAAAGCCATTTCACAATTAATTCAGGAAATCAAAAATAGTCTAGATGGATATAAAAAAGATAATAATTTGAAAGATTTTTCAAAGAAATTAAGTAGTGAAATGAGTAATAATATTTATCAATACTGCATACGATAATGAAAAGTTTCTCCGATTTAGGTATCATATTAGGAGATAGTTCTCCTGTGAATATTTCAAAATTTGTTACAGCCTGCTTAAATAACAAATTATCATCTGAAGCCATACAAAGCTTTATCTTAGCATCCAAAGACAGCTTGGAAAGTATCGACCAAGCGTTAAAGATGAATATAGCAATCAACAATGAGTTGAATGAAAAAAGTATGAACCAAATATCACAAATAATAGAAAGCTCATCTGGTAAAGATCTGTCATCAACTTTATTGATTCAGCAACTTATACAAATTAATGCTGTCGTAGCAGCACAAAAACATACTCAAAGAATGAACTTACTTTCTATTACCCTAAAAGTAATAGGGGTACTGCTGGTTATTTATCTTATTTATTCCTTGATAGCAGCAATAATAAATTGGATAGGAGTTATCTTGCTCGTCACTATTATAGGAGGATTGCTTCTATTTGGATTAAGTCGATCATAGTATAAAAAGATTAAGCTTGCATGGTATTTCCGTGCAAGCTCTCTATACCTTTGTAGCATATCAATAAACTACATTACTCACCAAAAAAATTAAAAACGCATGAAAACATTTTTATGTTGGGGTATCTCCAAGCTAGAAGGATTGTTTGGTTTGTTAATATGGCCTGCAATGTTTATTATCGGTGACAAAGAACAGCTCATATTTAACCAGCAAGGACAACTGAATGCTGACGGATGGATTTTATTTCTGACCGCTATTATAGGCGCTGCAATTCCAGCTATTTTCACAGCAATCTATGCAATAAAGCATTTTGATGAAGTAACTTCTTACTCCATGTTATTTCATCTGAGTAGAAGCAGTATGCTTGACTCCAAAATCAAGTATTTTTTCCGCACTTTATTTGTTGCAGGACTCAACTGGGCTTTAGTAGTTTTTATTGTCGGACTTTTTTGTATATAAATTTATTATGGTCGAAAATAAAGAACTAGATAAAATTTGTATGAAGCATTTTCAAGGCAGACCATACGTAGCCGACGGAATATTTTACAGTTCTCCAACAGAGTTATGGAATTATATACATCCAAAAGTTCTGTTTGTTCTTAAACAACCTAACTCAGACGAACTATTAGGTGAAGATTACAGAGAATATGATTTTGAGACATGCATAAGAGAACAGGTATGGAGAGAATTGTTAAAACGTCTGTATGGTATCATGAATACCACACAGTCAGCAGTTCCTGATTATACAAAAATAACAGAAAGAAAGGTACTGAAAGAAACGTTTACACATTATCCATTTGCAGTCATAAATATCATAAAAGATATAGGGGCTGGTATTACTTCCACAGCTGAGCTTAAAAAATATGCCATAGAAAATACACATTTTCTAAAAGAACAATTAGACATACTACATCCAGATATTATTGTATGCTGCGGCAATGGAGTTTTCGATATCGTAAACCAAAGTATAACTCCACCAATAGAATCAAGCGGAAACTGGCTGAAATATAATGCAGCAAGAAATATTATTTTTTTTGATACTTACCATCCGGGAAAACCAAATGCAAATAACATTTTAAAAGAAGCATATGAAAAGCCATTAAGGGAGTATTCTAATCATTTAAAAAATAAGAAATAAGATATCTTCAATCTTATAATACATGATTAAAGTTGATAATCCCTCGGATTTTTATGTTAATCCCTAATTTTGATATTGTTTATGCTATGTTTATGTCAATAAAAAGAAATCCCTCATAAGCAATTAACTTACAAGGGATTACAACTATTGATTCGTACTCGAAGCGGGACTTGAACCCGCACAGCCGCAATGGCCAAGGGATTTTAAGTCCCTCGTGTCTACCGATTCCACCATTCGAGCAGCCTTTCAAAGAAGAGCGGAAAACGAGACTCGAACTCGCGACCCTAACCTTGGCAAGGTTATGCTCTACCAACTGAGCTATTTCCGCGTTTACGGGTGCAAATGTAGGGAGTTTTATAATAAGCTCCAAACATTTCTCCCGTTTTCTTTACAAAAAAATATATTTTATCGACCTAAAAGGCTTTTTTCAGCTTGTTCTACTGCTGAGAAGTTAAACCCTTTCGATATTTCTTCCATTAAACCGACTATTTTATCATTGCATAAATTACCTATACTTCCGGCATGGGTATGATGCACCTGTTTGTTATGAGTAAATTTGCCAGCTTCAATATCCAATCCTACTTTCTTATAAGCATCACGGAAAGGCATACCTTCTGCTGCCAGACGGTTAACTTCTTCCACACTGAATATATACAGATATTTATCATCGTCCAATATATGCTCATTTACCTTTATCTTATCCATAATGTAAGCAGACATACGCAGACAATCTTTCAATTCTTCGAATGCGGGAAGGAAAACCTCTTTGATAATTTGCAAATCACGGAAATATCCGGAAGGAAGATTATTCATTATCATCATAATCTGCTGAGGGAGTGACTGCAACTTGTTACATTTTGCACGGGTCAACTCAAATACATCCGGATTCTTTTTATGAGGCATAATGCTGGAGCCTGTGGTACATTCGTCGGGGAGCTTCACAAAGCCAAAGTTCTGGCTGCTGAACATACAAGCATCAAAAGCCATTTTCGAAATGGTTCCGGCGATAGAAGCCAATGCAAATGCCACATTGCGCTCCATCTTTCCACGTCCCATCTGAGCATAAACCACATTATAATTCATTGAATCGAATCCCAAAAGGCGGGTCGTCATTTCGCGATCGAGCGGGAAAGATGAACCATAACCGGCTGCTGAACCTAAAGGATTGCGGTTACACATTTTATATGCTGCCTGCAAAAACATCATGTCGTCAACCAGGCTCTCGGCATAAGCACCAAACCACAAGCCAAATGAAGAAGGCATAGCTATCTGCAAATGGGTATACCCCGGCATCAATACACCTTTATATTTATTGCTCTGAGAAATCAATACATGGAACAAATCTTCCACAGCCTCAGCAATCTGCTTAAGTTGCTCGCGAGTAAAGAGTTTCAAATCGACCAGTACCTGATCATTTCGCGAGCGCCCGCTATGTATCTTTTTTCCAACATCTCCCAACTTACGAGTCAGCATCAGCTCTACTTGTGAATGTACATCTTCTATTCCGTCTTCGATGACAAACTCGCCACGTTCGGCAGAAGCGTAAATATTCTTCAGTTCTGCCAATAAAACCTGCAACTCATCTGCCGACAACAGACCAATACTTTCAAGCATAGTAATATGAGCCATCGAACCTAAAACATCATGCTTAGCCAGATAAAGGTCCAGCTCACGGTCTTTTCCTACGGTAAAACGGTCTATTTCCTCATTTACCTGAACGCTTTTTTCCCAAAGTTTCTGAGCCATAGTTCTATTTTTTAATAAGGTATCATAGCTAACATATCCGCCAGTCTTTCTACTCCTTCCTGCAACGGTTTAGAAATCATAGCTTTCATAAACATATTCACTTCGGCACGAATGGTTACTTTAATTTTAGCCTCTGCTTCTGTTACCGGAAGTATTTGTATCCATAAATTCAATGGAACAGGAGTTTTGTCGCCTTCGAACTTAACACACTTCATCGGTTCACGTTCGATGATACGCAATGTCAAATTGATACCTTGTACTTTTAATGTTAATGAATCACGGTCGAAAGACAAGTCCTCTATTTTACCACCCAACTTATCTTTCATCATATCCAGACGGTCGCGCACTGATTCCAGATTGCTTAAATCCGACAATTTATTATATACCCGCTCTTGGCTATAAGGTATATGTTTTACTGTGCTTTCAAATTGTACCATAATCTTTTATAAAAAAAGAGCACGGATTACACAGAAAACACGGTTTGCTGACAAAAACCGTGCACTCCGTGTAATCCGTGCTCAGTATAATTATTTAATTTCAATTATTTTCCAGTCCAGTGTGCAGGATCTTCTCTCCAAGCCTGAAGAACCGGTATATCCTGTTCGTCAATATAATCAGTCTTCAAAGCTGCATCCAACACTGCATTGTAGTTGGTCAATGTAACCAGCTCTACTTTTGCATTCTTGAATGCTTCTGCTGATACATCGAAACCGTAAGTGAACGAAGCTACCATACCGATAACATCGCATCCATTACGACGAATAGCATCAACAGCCTTCAAGCTGCTGCCACCTGTAGAAATCAAATCTTCTACTACAACAACTTTCATACCCGGACGAAGTTCACCTTCAATCAAGTTTTCGAGTCCATGATCTTTTGGACTTGAACGTACATATACAAACGGGAGGTTCAATTCTTCTGCCACCAAAGCACCCTGAGCGATAGCTCCTGTTGCTACGCCGGCAATAGCGTCTACCTCACCAAACTTTTCAAGAATAACGCGGCAAAGCTCCAACTTCACGAAATTACGTAATGCTGGATAAGACAAAGTCTTGCGGTTGTCGCAATAAATAGGCGATTTCCAACCAGAAGCCCAAGTAAACGGGTTAGCCGGCTGAATCTTTACGGCTTTTACTTTCAGCAATTTTTCTGCAAATAATCTTTCCAAAGCTTTCATAACCTTAATATATCTGATAAACGTTGGTGCAAAATTATGTAAATCCTACGTGATTAGGAAATATATGTGTATCTTTTTTAGTTAAAGAAATCATTTTGTTCATCGGGCCCATGCCAAAGTCAACACACTAATCTTTATATTTTCCACTCCAAGCAGTGCGTCGGCACAAGCTACCAGCGTAGCTCCTGTAGTAAGAACATCATCAACCAGCAAAATATGTTTATCATGCAAGTTTGCAGCATGGGGTGTAGGCAAAAACAGCCGGTCTACATTTTGCCAACGTGCATAACCGCTTTTGTGGGTTTGAGTCGCATTATTACGAGAGCGCACTACTGCATCTGTACAGAGAGGGATACCCGTTACACATGATATCCCCCGCGCCAGAAGCTCACTTTGGTTATATCCTCGCTGACGCAATCGGGAAGAGAACAAAGGAACCGGAAGCAGATAATCTATTCCTTCAAAAAAGCCGGAATCACACAATTCTCCAGCCATATATTCACCCATCCTGCAACAAAGTTTTTTCCGCGCATGATATTTCATGGCATATAAAATCTGAGCCACATCTCCTCCTTTTGCATAATAAAAAAGTGAAGAAGCACGAACAACCGGAAAACGTCCCCAAAAGCATTTCTCCATTTCATTGCCTGAAGTATTACCTAAATGCGTATATGGTAATGACGAAAAACAGGATATACAAAGTCCGTCTTCGCTTTGCAAGAGTTTCTTCCCACACGACAGGCATAAGCGAGGAAAAAGGAAATCCCGTATGTCAGTCCATAAATTCATCAGGATCTTTCTGTTTAATATAGCGCAACACCTCATCTACTGTAAACCCTCTGCCTACAGCAAAACGAATAAGTTTTGTATTGCGTTCGTATTCGTTTTTCCCCGAAACAGTTTTACTCTTCTGACGCAACAGTTCTTTCAAGTTCTCACAGTATTCGGTTTCGTCTATTTCATCCAGACCTGCAGCAATATCTTCCGAAGAAAGTTGCTTCTGACGAAGTGCCTGAGCAATTTTCATCCTACCCCAACGCGCAAACCGATATTTATCGCAAGCAAAAGCTTTACAAAAGCGCTGAGTATCCAGATAACGTTCTTTTTTCAAATGCTCCAGAATATGTTCTGTCACTACATCATCGGCTCCCCAAAGATTCAACTTAGATATTACTTCAGAAGGGCAATGTTCGGCCGTTGAGCAATATGCTTCGGCTTTATATTTCAATTCATCTTCGGTATATTCTTTCATGGTCTGAATGCTTTTATCATACGGTCGTCGCCAAACATATCTTTTCTTAATTCTACAGATTGATACCCCATTCCTTCAAGCAACTGCACTGTTTCTTTGCCATATGCCCGATTAATCTCATAATACAAAGTTCCACCTGAAACTAAAATGTCACAACCTACTTCTGCTATCCGTCGGTAGAATAAGAGCGGATCACTATCCGGAACAAACAAAGCCAGTTCAGGTTCCCAATCCAATACGTTTCGCTCCATCCCGCTACGTTCTTTCTCTGTAATATACGGAGGATTGCTCACCAGAACATCGACATGAATATCCGGTAACGCAGTATCGAAGATATCGACTTGAGCCAAAGTGATATCAACCTGGTTGAGAAGTTTATTCCGCCGGGCAATATCCAATGCTTTTTCTGACACGTCCCATGAAGTTATTTTACTTTCTTTTATTTTTTTGCCCAATACGATAGGTATGCAGCCACTACCCGTTCCTACATCCAAAATCCGTACTCCGGCTTTATCTGTGCAATCCGAGATAATCCAGTCTATCAGTTCAGCAGTTTCGGGCCGGGGGATTAAGGCTCCAGGTGCCACTTCAAAAGGTAATCCACAAAAATCGACCTTACCCAATATGTATTGTAAAGGCTCATATCGTTTCAGGCGGGAAAGAATATCTTCCAGCCTGTCACACTCGTTCTTAGAAAAATTCATATCTTTGCCCGCATAGAGTTCCGTGGTGGACAGACAAAATACATCTGTCAATATCCACTTTGCCAATGCCGCTGTTTCCTCTTCCGGGTAAACTCCTGCAAGCGTCTGCCTGATGTAAGTATAAATAGGATGCATAGGTACAAATGTAAGAATAAAAAACAAACCGAATATGACAAAAGATGAAAAATATATCCGCCGCTGCATACAGCTGGCGCGTAACGGGATGTGCAATGCTGCACCAAATCCAATGGTAGGAGCCGTAATTGTCTGCAACGATCGTATTATCGGTGAAGGTTACCACGTACGTTGCGGAGAAGGCCATGCCGAAGTCAACGCAATCCGTTCTGTAAAAGATGAGAGCTTGCTTAAAAAATCTACTATTTATGTCAGTCTGGAACCATGCTCTCACTATGGGAAAACACCTCCTTGTGCCGATTTAATTATAAGTAAAGGAATTCCTCGCGTAGTAGTAGGATGTGTCGATCCTTTTTCACTTGTTTCAGGCAGAGGTATACAGAAATTAAGAGATGCCGGAATCGAGGTAACAGTCGGAGTTCTGGAGAATGAATGTCGGGCATTAATAAAACGTTTCGTAACTTTCAATATCCAGAAACGCCCATACATAACTTTAAAATGGGCAGAATCGGCAGACGGATTTATTGATGTGAATCGTGAAAGCGGCCAGCCTGTTATACTTTCTACTCCAATAACATCTATGTATGTACATAAGCAACGGGCAGAACATCAAGCTATCCTGGTCGGACGTAAAACAGCCTTACTGGATAACCCTTCACTCACAACACGCAACTGGTATGGTAAAAATCCTATCCGACTGGTTATAGATAAAGAGCTGACTCTACCTTTGAACTTAAAATTATTCGACGGTAAGACCCCGACATGGGTATTTACAGCTTTAGAAAAAGAATCGACGACAAATATTATTTACTACAAACTGGATTTCAATCAGAATATTCTGCCACAAATATTACAAATATTATACGAAAACAAACTTCAGTCATTACTCGTAGAAGGAGGCAGTCAACTCTTGCAATCGTTTATTGACGAAGAAATATGGGATGAAATTTATATAGAATACTCTGAAGCACTACTCCATAAAGGAGTAAAACACCCTGTTGTTCCTGCAGGATACGGCAAACAGGTTTTGTCAAAAGATAAAAACACCATCATTCATTATGAAAAATAAGCACAAAAATATGCCAATTCACAGATAAAAAAGTTACGCTTATCCATAATTTTATATAAAACTTGATATAAAAGTTCCTATTCGAAAAAAAACTTTCTACTTTTGCAACTTGTAATCAAAGACAATTTTATAAATGAAAATAAAGTTTTTACCCATACTGCTAGTTAGCTTACTCGTCACAATGTCTGCAATGACTTCATGTCTGGACAATGATATTGAGCAGGTTACTTATAGTTCTGAAACAAGCATTACTTCATTCTCACTTGGTACACTGCATGTCAAGAGAGTTGGAAAAGACTCGAAAGGAGAAGATTCTACATATACGGATACCATTTCCATGGCAAATTATCCTTTCACCATCAATCAGGCTATGAGAACCATTGAGAATAAAGATTCACTTCCTGTTGGAACTGATATCTCAAGAGTGCTCACAAAAATCACAGCTGACACTGATTACATTCTGTATGGTAAAATCGATTCAGAAGGAGCTGAAGCCAAAGATACTCTCTGGACTTCAAGCGATTCTATCAACTTTGCATTTGCTCCAACAGAAGGACTTTCTTTCAAAGTTTTGGCTTATAGCGGCGTAATGGGTAAGGCTTATCGTGTAAAAATCAATGTTCACAATCAGGAACCTGACTCTTTACAATGGACAAAAGAACCCATCGGAGCAGGATTTACTTCCGGCACTTTAATCAAACAAAAAGCAGTTTATGCCAATGATAAGATTTATGTATTCGGAACTACACAGAATGGCAAACAGGTAGTTGAATACACGTCTGTTTCAAACGGAACGCCTGGAACATCATGGACAACAATTAATTTGCCTGATGCTACAGATACTTACTCTGCAACACTTTGCCAAGGTAATATTTACTTCCTCGTAGAACAGGTTTTGTATAAACTGACAGATAATGGTTACGAAGCGTCTTCGGTTTCTAATTTGTCTCAACTTATTGCTGGCATAGACAATCTGTTATATGCACGCACTGCCAAAGATGAATCGTATGTATATGATGTACAAGCCAATAGTGGAACAACAGAAAATTATAATATAACAGATTTTCCTAGCAAAGGTACAAGAACGTTATCGGTAAATATTCCGGTTTCTTACAATACCAGCCTGACCCGTGCTGTCGTTATGGGATATAATACAGAAAAAGCAGATGGTTCTGGTATCGTTTCTACACGCCTGACAAACGATAATACATGGAGCACTTATAATTATGAAGAAGCAGACACCTTCAGATGCCCGAATATTGTTGATCCTTCATTGATTTATTATAACAAGAAGCTATATGTATTCGGCGGTGAAATTACAAGTAAAGATTATACAGACTATAAGAATCCGTTCAGTACACTCTTCTGTTCTACAGATAACGGTCTGACATGGGAAACCGTTAAAGAAGATATGACATTTGCTACAGAAGGTACATCTTTCGTAGAATTGTATAACAGAGGAAAAGTTAAGGGTGAAGGAAGTTATTCGTGTGTTGTTGACAAAGATAACTTTATTTGGATAATCTGGAACAACGGATACATGAGTAGAGGACGAATTAACCATTTTGGATTCCTTCCTAAATGGGAATAATACATTTATAATCCGAAAGCTATGCTATATAAAGACCAAGTGGATAAGACACGAATCCCCGCCCACATCGCCATCATCATGGATGGAAACGGGCGATGGGCAAAACAGCGAGGACTAGTTCGTTCGCTCGGACATCAGGCGGGTGCAGAAACTGTTCATGTCATTGCAGAAGAAGCATCAAATCTGGGAGTAAAATATCTCACACTTTATACTTTTTCTACCGAGAACTGGAATCGCCCAGCAGACGAAGTAGCAGCATTAATGAGTCTTCTGATAGATTCTATCGAAGAAGAAACCTTTATGAAAAACAATATCAGTTTCCGTATTATTGGAGAAACTGAAAAATTACCAGCCGATGTACTGAATCGTCTGAATCAATGTGTACAACGAACTTCAAAAAACACCGGTATGTGTCTGGTATTGGCATTGAGTTATTCTTCAAAATGGGAAATAACCAAAGCAGTCAAAGAAATATCAGAGAAGGTGGCTTGTGGAGAACTGAATATAAATGATATAACCGATCAAACGGTCAGCCAATATCTGGCAACCAACTTTATGCCTGATCCCGACCTGCTGATACGGACAGGAGGAGAAGTCCGCCTCAGCAACTATATGCTATGGCAATGTGCCTATTCCGAACTTTATTTTTGCGATACATTCTGGCCTGACTTCAAGGAAGAAGAATTATGTAAAGCAATCTGTGATTATCAACGAAGAGAACGCCGATTTGGCAAAACAAGTGAACAAATATTGAAGTAAAAAATGCGATACTGTCTTTCTATCATTCTATTGGCTTTGGCTTGCATTTTCAGCTATTCAACTGTTAATGCACAAGAAAATAACAAAACAGAAAACGACCAGCCGGTAATTTTGTATAATGGAACACCCAAAAAGTATGAAATTGCCGACATAAAAGTTACAGATATTGAAAACTACGAAGACTATGTCTTGATTGGAATCTCAGGACTTGCCGTAGGACAGACAATCACTGTACCGGGTGATGACATTACCAGTGCTATCAAACGCTACTGGCGTCACGGGTTATTCTCTGATGTTAAAATCACAGCAGAAAAAATAGAAGACAATAAAATCTATCTGTATATCCATTTGTCTTTACGCCCACGTATTACTGATATCCGATTCCACGGAGTAAAGAAAAGCGAACGTGAAGACTTGCAGGCAAAATTGGGTATGGCAAAAGGAAGCCAGGTTACTCCTAACCTGATAGACCGTGCAAAGATCATTATCAAAAGACATTTCGATGATAAAGGTTTCAAAAACGCAGAAATCAATATTGTAGAAAGCGAAGATCCTGCAAACAAGGAACAGGTATATGTTGATGTAAACATCGATAAGAAAGATAAAGTAAAAGTCCACAAGATTACAATCGATGGCAACAGTGTACTGACAGACAAGAAATTGAAGCGCGTTATGAAAAAGACCAATGAAAAAGGAAAACTGGTCAACTTATTCCGTGCCAAGAAGTTCATCGATGAAAGATACCAAGAAGACAAGCAGAAGATCATAGACAAATATAATGAGCTGGGATATCGTGATGCAATCATCGAGATAGACAGCGTTACTCCCTATGATGAAAAGACAGTAGATGTCTACATGAAGATTTATGAAGGTAACAAATATTACCTGCGAGATATTACATGGGTAGGTAATACAGTTTATCCTTCAGACCTCCTGAATGAACAACTTCGAATGAAGCGAGGAGATGTATACAACCAGAAACTGTTGAACGACCGTATCAGTAACGATGAAGATGCTATCGGTAACAATTATTACAACCGTGGTTACGTATTCTATCACCTTGATCCGGTAGAAGTTAATATCGACGGTGACTCTATCGACTTGGAAATGCGTATCGTAGAAGGTCCACAGGCAAGTATCAGTCATGTACGTATCAACGGTAACGACCGATTGTATGAAAATGTAGTCCGCCGTGAACTTCGTACCCGTCCGGGAGACTTGTTCAGTAAAGAAGCTCTTGAACGTTCTTACCGTGAAATTGCACAGATGGGACACTTCAATCCGGAAAATATCAAACCAGATGTTCAGCCAAATTACGAAAATGGAACAGTTGATATTAACTGGGGACTTGAATCAAAAGCAAACGACCAGGTAGAATTCTCAGCTGGTTGGGGACAGACAGGTATTATTGGTAAATTGAGTTTGAAGTTTACAAACTTCTCATTTGCAAACTTGTTCCGCAAGAATGATAACTTCCGTGGATTCCTTCCACAAGGTGACGGTCAGACATTGACCATCAGTGGACAAACCAACGGACAGTACTACCAGTCATACAGTATATCATTCCTTGATCCCTGGTTTGGTGGAAAACGTCCTAATTCATTGTCTGTATCAGCATTCTACTCTGTACAGACAGACGTCAGCAGTCAGTATTACAACTCTGCATATATGAACAACTACTATAACTACTTAAGTGGATATGGAAACTACTATGGTGGTTATTATGACAATTACGAATCATATTATGACCCTGACAAGTCTATTAAGATGTTCGGATTGTCATTAGGTTGGGGTAAACGTCTACGCTGGCCGGACGACTACTTTACATTAATGGCAGAATTATCTTACCAGCGATTCATGTTGAAAGACTGGAGCTATCTGTATATCATGCTGAACAACGGACAGTACATGAATACCGGTAACTGTAACAGCTTAAGCCTGAACCTGACATTATCACGTAACTCAACCGATAACCCGATATTCCCGCGTTACGGTTCTGAATTCAGCGCTTCTTTGCAGATTACTCCGCCTTACTCACTGTTCAGTAAGAAAGATTATTCTACTTATGGAAAGAATAATTATGATGAAGCAGCCAGCATGTATAAGTGGATTGAATACCACAAATGGAAATTCAAAGCAAAAACTTATACAGCCCTGATGGATATCCAGAAATGTCCGGTTATCATGACACGTACAGAGTTTGGTATTCTGGGACACTTCAACAAATACAAACGCTCACCGTTTGAAACATTCTATGTAGGTGGTGACGGTATGACAGGATATAGTTACAACTACGCTTCAGAAACAATCGCATTGCGTGGTTACGAAAACGGATCTTTAACTCCGTACGGTAGTGAAGGTTATGCTTACATCCGCCTGGGAGCTGAATTACGTTATCCGTTGATGTTGGAAAATTCAACAAGTATCTATGCTTTGGGATTTGTAGAAGCAGGTAACGCTTGGAATGATGTAAGTAACTTCAACCCGTTCCAGTTGAAACGTTCTGCCGGAGTAGGTGTACGTATCTTCCTGCCGATGATTGGTATGATGGGTATTGACTGGGCTTATGGTTTCGATAAGATCAACGGTTCTACTCAATATAGCGGAAGCCAGTTCCACTTCATCATCGGACAAGAGTTCTAATACAGACAAACCAATTTAATGAAGAATAGAAGAATGAGAAATGAAGAATCCAAAGCCATGGCTAACAACCAGTTCTTCATTTATCATTCTTCATTACATTTAAAAACAACATTGCTTATGAAAAAAGTTTTCTTTCTAGCAGCATTGCTCGTGTGCAGTATAGCAGCACAAGCTCAGCGATTTGCTTTGGTGGATATGGAGTATATCCTGAAACAAATCCCTGCCTATGAACAAGCGAACCAGCAAATGGAAAGCCTGTCAAAACAATGGCAAAGTGAAGTAGAAGCTAAAGCTCAAGAAGCGAAAACAATGTATGATGAGTATCAGAAAAACGCTTCTAACTTATCAGCTACTCAAAAAACAGCACAAGAAAATGCCATTATCGCCAAAGAAAAAGAAGCAGCAGATTTACGGAAAAAGTATTTTGGTCCCGAAGGTGAAGGCATGAAAAAACGTCAGGAACTGATTACTCCTATTCAGGATGCCATATACAATGCTATTAAAGATATTGCAACACAGAAAAATTATGATGCAGTAATCGACCGAGCATCAGCACAAAGCATGATTTTTGCTTCTCCACGTATAGACATCAGCAACGAAGTGCTCGCTAAATTAGGATATTCAAATTAATTTTATACTTTTGCAAAGTCTAAGAAAGACAGCAAATAAAAAACGGAAATAAATTAATAACAAATAGAAATAATAAGATTATGTTGAAAAAAATTGCTTTATTACTTTTACTTATCGCTCCTATGAGCGTATTCGCACAGAAGTTCGCACACTTCAAGTCTATGGACATTATCCCTGTGATGCCAGAATATACAAAAGCTCAGACAGACATTCAGGCATTGCAGAAACAGTATGAAGACGAAATCAAACGTGCTTCTGATGAATTCAACAAAAAGTTTGCTGAATATCAACAAGAACAGAAAACTCTTCCACAAAATATCCAGGAACGTCGTCAGAAAGAATTACAAGAGCTGTCTGACAAAGGAATGCAGTTCCAGCAAGATGCACAGCAGCAGTTGCAAAAAGCTTATGCAGATATGATGGAACCTATCTATAAGAAACTGGAAGATGCAGTAAAAGCAATCGGTGCAGCAGGTGGTTATACTTATGTGTTCGACCTGAACCGTACAGATATTCCTTACATCAACGACACGATGTCTAAGGACGTTACAAATGATATCAAAACAAAATTAGGTATCAGCCTGACAGCTGTTCCTGCAGCAGCACCAGCAGCAGCTCCTGCTCAATAAGAAATACGTTTTCAACGTAACAAAATAAAGTTGTCATTGGCTCTCACTCCAGCCAAAAGGGTGAGGTCAATGACAATTATTTTTTCACACTTAATCAAGTCATATCCATGCTTTCTGCCACAGGACCAATCGGAGTATTTGATTCCGGATATGGAGGGCTGACAATCCTTGATAAAATCCGTGAATTACTGCCTCAGTACGATTATATCTATCTGGGGGACAATGCCCGTACCCCATACGGAACAAGATCATTCGAAGTTGTTTATGAGTTTACACTGCAAGCTGTACGCAAGCTGTTCGATTTAGGCTGTCCATTAGTCATTTTGGCCTGCAATACTGCTTCGGCAAAGGCCCTGAGAAGTATTCAGGAAAACGATCTTCCACATATAGATGCAACCCGTAGAGTTTTGGGAGTAATCCGTCCTACAGCAGAATGTATCGGTGACATCACAGTTTCGCGCCATGTTGGCTTGCTTGCCACAGCCGGAACAGTAAAATCCCAGTCATACCCGATAGAACTGCATAAGCTCTTTCCGGATATACAACTCACTGGTGTAGCCTGTCCGCTTTGGGTTCCGCTAGTGGAAAACAACGAATTCAACTCTCCGGGAGCAGATTATTTTGTACAGGAATATATTAATCAACTTTTGGAACAAGATCCGAAAATAGATACCATCATCTTAGGCTGTACACACTATCCCTTGCTGATAGAGAAAATACGTCAGTTCACCCCCCCACATATCCGTCTGGTAGCTCAAGGAGAATACGTAGCAGCCAGTTTAAAAGATTACCTCCGCCGTCACTCGGAGATAAGAACACGTTGCACAGCAGGCGGAACCTGTGAGTTTCTCACAACCGAATCTGTTGAAAAGTTTCAGGAAGCAGCATCCATCTTCCTGCATCAGAAAGTACATGTAAAAAGTATTACACTAGAATAATACCTGATAAATAGAATCACTCCTAACCTAATATCATACAATAATGAACACATTCGCCCCGTTTGCACGCCCGATGTATATCATGGCAAAACCAGTGGGTTCTCTTTGCAACCTGGCATGCCATTACTGCTACTACCTGGAGAAGGCTAAACTTTACCAGGACAACCCCAGGCAGATAATGACAGATGAACTATTGGAAAAGTTTATCAAAGAATATATCGAAAGCCAGACTATGCCACAAGTCCTCTTCACCTGGCATGGTGGAGAAACACTGATGCGCCCACTCGACTTCTATAAGAAGGTAGTTGCCTTACAAAGAAAATATGCAGGAGGCAGAACAATCGACAACTGTATTCAGACCAACGGAACTCTCCTGACCGATGACTGGTGCCGTTTTTTCCACGACAATCACTGGCTGGTAGGTGTTTCTATTGACGGGTCGCAGGAGTTTCACGACGAATACCGGAAGAACAAGCAGGGAAAACCTTCATTTGTAAAAGTAATGCAAGGTATCAACCTGTTAAACAAACATCAGGTAGAATGGAATGCACTTGCAGTAGTAAATGATTTCAATGCCGACTATCCGCTCGATTTCTATCACTTCTTTAAGGAAATAGGGTGCCGATACATACAGTTTACTCCCATCGTAGAGCGTATATTCCAACATTCCGACGGGCGTTATCTAGCCTCGGTAGAGGAAGGAGCAACAGAAACCGTAACCGATTTTTCCGTTACTCCCGAACAATGGGGAAACTTTCTCTGTACCATTTTCGATGAATGGGTACGAAATGATGTCGGCGAATATTTTATACAATTATTCGATGCTACACTTGCCAACTGGGTAGGTGAGCAACCTGGAGTTTGCTCTTTGGCAAAAAATTGTGGCCATGCCGGAGTAATCGAATTCAACGGCGATGTATATGCTTGCGACCACTTCGTATTTCCACAGTACAAATTAGGAAACATTTATTCAAAATCGCTGGTAGAAATGATGTACAGTGAAAAGCAATTACAGTTCGGCCGAGATAAATCTGAGAAACTGCCGACACAATGCAAGGGATGTCAGTATCTCTTTGCATGTAACGGAGAATGTCCCAAAAACCGTTTTTGCAAAACAGCTTCCGGAGAAACCGGACTAAATTACTTATGCAAAGGTTACTATCAGTATTTCGACCATGTAGCTCCTTACATGGATTTTATGAAAAAAGAATTACTGGCTCAGCGTCCACCTGCCAATATCATGGAAGCTATCAGAAAAGGCACATTATAACCAAGGCCGAAAGACTTATCATTCACTAATAAAGATATAACGAGCTCATGCTACTTAGATGACAAAGTTCCTTTCACAATGTCGGCATGAGCCCTGTTTTTTTTGTACAAACTCGACGAACCTTCGTACAAAAAAAATTAAAAATTCTCGATGTTTTCAGTAAAAGATGCTGTTGTTTTTTGCAAAGTATGCACAGAAAAAAATAAAATATCCTCTTTATACTTTTTTCATTGGAGAATAATGTATAAAGAGGATATTGCAATGTGATAATAATAGAAATTATTTCTTTTTCAACTCATCGGCAGGAACTATACGATAAAGCTTGTCGCTAGGACGAATACGGTCGGGTACCTTAAACGAAACATGTACCCCCTTCTTTACCACATCTACCGGTTTCAGGTCAACACGTGCTTCTTCCAAAGTAACATACATGGCTCCCGTAGTAGGACCTGTAATCAGAAGTTTATCTCCAACTTTTATTTCGGAAGCTTCGATCAGGAATTCAGCTACCCCGATATTCGAGAAATATTTGATACCACGTCCGGCATATACCTTACGTTCGGTAGCCTCCGAACCATAGTTCTTGCTCCATTCACCCAGACGTTGTCCCAGATAATAACCGTTCCAGAATCCACGGTTGAATACAGTCTTGAGACGAGTATCCCAGTCAACTTTCTTCTCTTCTGTAAAAGTACCTTCCAGATACGAGCGTATAGCCTCCTTATAACATTCCACTACAGTTCGTACATACTCAGGTCCACGTGCACGACCTTCGATTTTGAACACCCGCACTCCAGCCTCTATCATCTCATCCATGAAATGAATAGTCTTCAAGTCCTTGGGCGACATGATATACTGGTTATCTATTTCCAGTTCGATATCGCTTTCCTTATCCTTCACAATATACGAACGACGGCATACCTGCATACAAGCTCCACGGTTTGCCGAAGCATTCAATTCATTCAAGCTCAGATAACATTTACCCGATACGGCCATACACAAAGCTCCGTGACAGAACATTTCGATACGTACAGGCTGCCCCATAGGTCCCGTAATATGCTGTTCCTGAATAGCATCATAAATTTTACGTACTTGCTTCAGATTCAATTCACGGGCCAAGACTACTACATCGGCAAACTGCGAATAAAATTTCAAAGCTTCCGCATTACTGATATTCAGCTGAGTAGACAAATGTACCTCCTGTCCTATCTGATTACAGTATGCCATGACAGCTACGTCGGCAGCAATCACAGCGCTGATACCGGCTTCTTTTGCAGCATCTACAATTTTCCGCATCAGAGCCAGATCCTCATCATAAATAATAGTATTTACCGTAAGGTAGCTTTTCACCCCATTCTCGTCACATACTTTCGCTATCTCACGCAAGTCATCAACAGTAAACGTATTTGCAGAACGGGCACGCATATTCAGGCTTTCAATGCCGAAATAGATAGAATCTGCTCCTGCATGAATAGCCGCAGCCAGCGACTCTCGAGAGCCGACCGGTGCCATAATTTCGAAGTCCTTTATTGAGTAATTCATCTTTTCTTATTGATTTCGGATGCAAAGGTAACGAATTTCCGGCAAACACACGAACAAGCGGACAAAAACCCCTGAACGATCTTTCTAAAACAGTACATAAATAAAGCATACATATAGTGTCAGTATGCAGAAAGTAGAAAAACGAACAAAAAATATTACTTTTTATTACATCTTATATAAATTATTTTATATTTTTGTCGCTCGACAAAAAACATAAGGCAAAAAGACACAAAAACCTTTAAAAAAAGTATCAATGTTTTCATTGAGATGAAAACAAGAAAACATAAGGCATAAGCTAAGAAAGAACCGAAAAATTATATTAACCCAAAATCATTAAGAGAGAGATTTATGAGTAAATTCTTATCACTGCTATGCAGCTTGCTAATCTGTGTAGCGACTTACGCACAGGAAATTACTGTGAACGGAAAAGTTACGGCCAACGGCGAAGAGATGCCGGGAGTAACAGTGGCAGTCAAAGGAGGAACACATGGTACAATTACCTCCATAGACGGTAGTTATTCACTACAAGTTGAAGCAAAAAGCACACTGGTGTTCTCATTCATCGGATATGAAACCGTAGAAATGCCGGTAAAAGGACAAAAAGTCATCAACGTTGATTTGAAGGAATCTTCTATAGCCATGGAAGAAGTAGTTATTGCCGTGCCATATGGTACTGCCAAAAAATCTACTTTTACAGGTTCTGCCAGCGTTATCGACAAGAAAATTGTAGCAGCTTCACAGGTTTCAAGTGTATCAAAAGCATTACAGGGAACAGTAGCAGGTTTGCAGTCATTCTCTACAAGCGGACAGCCGGGAGAAGATGCTAACATTTACATTCGTGGTGTAGGTTCTGCCAATGCATCTCAGACACCGTTATATGTAGTCGATGGTGTTCCGTATGATGGTAAATTGTCTTCTATTTCTTCACAGGATATCGCTTCAGTTACAGTTCTGAAGGATGCCGCTGCTGCCTCTCTTTACGGTTCTCGTGCAGCAAACGGTGTTATCATGATTACAACGAAGCAAGGACAGAACGGTTCTGCTCCGACAATTCAGTTATCAGCAAAATATGGTTTCTCAAGCCGTGCCGTACGCGATTACGACCAGTTGAGTACAAACGATTATTTTATGCTGCAATGGGAAGCTTTGCGCAACAGCTATATTGACAACGGATCAGACCCTGTTGAAGCAGCACAAAAAGCTTCTTCTATCGTTGCTACTACACAAACAGGAGGTCTGGGTATTAATCCTTACGGAACAAATTATCCGCAGCCTGTAGGAACAGACGGAAAAATTGTAGCCGGCGCAACTCCTCTGTGGAACGACAGTTGGGAAGATGCCCTGACACAAGACGCTCACTATACAGACTTGAATGCAAGTGTTTCAGGAGGTAGTGAAAAAACTAAATATTATTTTTCTTTAGGCTACCTGGACGATCAGGGTGCTTACATCTGTTCAGGATTCAAGCGTTACAACTTGCGTTCTAACATCACAACCGATCTGCGTAAATGGTTACAGGTCGGACTGAATGTAGCAGCCAGCCATTCTATACAAAATTACCCGAAGCAGAATGATACAGCTATCGGCAATATTGTATTGGCGGCACGCGACATTCCTTCTTTCTATCCTGTTTATGAACGTGATATGACAACAGGAGAATATATCCTGGATGAAAATGGAAACCGTGTTTACGATTATGGTACTTACCGTAAAGGTTCATACAACGGTTATAACTTCGCACAGTCTATGCTGTACGACAAGAAAGAGTACAAGCGTGATGCTGCATCTATACGTGGTTACTTGCAAATTACTCCGATCGAAGGTTTAAGCTACAAAATGTCTTTGAACATTGACTATGATAGCAAGTTTACTCACAACTACAACAACCCAACCTACGGTAAACAACCGTTGACAGGTAGTGTAGAAAAAGGAAACGACCGTACTACCGGTATGACATACAACAACGTTATCAACTGGAACCATACTTTCAAAGAAGATCATGATGTTCGTCTGATGGCAGGTCAGGAATATTACGAATTTAACACATCAAATTTCAGCGGATCAAGAACGGGTGTCATTACTGACGGTTATTTTGAACCAGATGTAGCTTCTACATTGAGCAGCTTCGGTGGAAACAGCGACCAGTACAAATTGCTGAGTTTCTTCGGAAGTGCCGAATATTCTTATAAGAGCAAATATTTTGTATCGGCTTCAGTTCGTACCGACGGTTCTTCACGTTTCCATCCGGATCATCGCTGGGGTACTTTCTGGTCATTCGGAGGTTCATGGAAAATCTCACGTGAGAAATTCCTGGAAGAAGCAAGCAATAACTGGCTGAGCAACCTGACCCTTCGTGCAAGTTACGGTGCACAAGGTAATGACAATGTAGGTTACTATGCATATAAGGCTCTCTATTCAATCGGCAGCTCACTGGGTGAGTCTACTCTGCACGCATCACGTTTGGAAACTCCGGAATTGAGCTGGGAAACAAACTTGAACTTAAACGTAGGTTTGGATTTTGGATTTTGGAGCAACCGTTTGAACGGTACTATCGAATTCTTCCAACGTTCTTCTAAAGATTTGTTGTTTGCCCGCGACCTGGTTCCTTCAAGTGGATTCTCAAGTATCGATGCCAACATCGGTAAACTGAAGAACTATGGTTGGGAATTTACAATCAGTGGTACTCCAGTTATGACAAAAGACTGGACTTGGAAACTGAGCTTGAATGCAACTACTTATAAGAATGAAATCGTAGAACTGCCAACCGATGTTATGTGGCAGAGCTCAAAGAAATGGGTAAAAGGTGGCTCATTATATGATTTCTGGTTGTATGAATGGGCTGGTGTAAATCCGGAAAACGGTAAACCACAGTGGTATTACACCGCAGAAGATGGCAGCCGTCAGGTAACCGAAGACTACTCTAGCCTGACACCAGACGATAAGGTGAAGGTAGGCAGCTCACTGCCTAAGTTGAGTGGTGGTTTCCAGTCAGATCTTAGCTGGAAAAACCTGTCATTATCTATGCTGTTCTCTTATGCAATCGGAGGTAAGCTGTATAACAACGACAAGATTAGCATGATGAGCGTAAAAGGTGGAAACGGTAGCTCTATGAGTGAAGATATGCTGAACCGCTGGACACCGGAAAACCGATACACAGACATTCCACGTCTGTCGTACAACCAGACAAGCTATTTCACAAGCAGTTCAAGCCGCTGGTTGGTAAACCGCTCATTCCTGCGTTTGAAAACTGTTACATTAAGCTATACTTTGCCTAAAAACTGGATACATTTTGCCACACTGAAAGATGCCAGCATCTTCGTTCAGGGAGAGAACCTGTTGACATTCAGTCACCAGCAAGGTCTTGATCCTGAACAGCCTATCAGCGGTGTCGTATCATACCGCTATCCGGCAATGAAAACATTCTCATTTGGTATTAATGTAACTCTTTAATAAATAGACTAGATATGAAATTCAATTATAAAAATATATGCCTTGCTGCACTGGCTGCTTGCTCTGTAACAGCCTGTGACCTAGATACAGCTCCTACAACTTCACTTGAAGCAGATGTTGTATTCAAAAATCTGGAAAACGCTGACCGTATAATCAGAGGATCCTGGAACTATATCTTTAACTCTGGTTCTACTTACGCATCTATCGGATATGGAGCTATCATGATCAATGATGATTTTGCAGGTTCGGACGTCGTAAGAACAACCAGCTATGGTTATTCTTCCAGTTACAATCTGACTAATGGTTACGGACGTGGAGAAATAAACGATGTAATGTGGGACATGGTTTACGATCCGATTAACAACTGTAATGCCGTTATCAAGAACATCGACGGTATTTCAGGAGATCAGGCAGAAAAGAATCGCATCAAGGGACAAGCTTATGCTACTCGTGGTTTCTTGTACATGTTACTGGCAAGCCATTATTCTTTCGCTATCGATAAAGATCCGGATGCTGTTTGTGTACCTATCTATACAGAACCAACCGACTACGATATGGCGACAACAGGAAAGCCGGCCGCAAGTGTATCGGAAGTATACGAACAGGCATTAAACGATTTGAAATGGGGTTACGACCTGATTCCGGAAGATTACAATCGCGGTTCGAATGCAACAGATCAGTACAAAATCGACCATACTGTTGTAACCGGTCTGAGAGCACGTGCAAGCTTATATGCACGTAAGTGGGAAGATGCATACAAATATGCAGATGAGGCTATGAAGCTGAAAAATAGCTACCTGATGAGCGAAGCGGAATACAAGTCAGGTTTCAACAACGCACTGAACAAAGAATGGATGTGGGGATACTCTTGTACGTTGGATGATAACCTTCCAGCTTATAACTTCTATTATAAAGATACAACAACTCCAGGTGGTGGTTATACAAACTTCAACACAGACCCTTACTTCAAGGAACTGTTTGATAAGAATGACTACCGTAGAGATCTGTTTAAATGGGGCTTGAATACAGGTTACGGCGAGTGTGCCATGCTTAACTATAAATTCCTGTTCGCTGATATCAATAATATGTTAGGAGATGTCATCATGATGCGTGTGGCAGAAATGTACCTGATCAAGGCAGAAGCAGCTGCACATATCAGTGGAAAAACTGGTGAAGCACAGACACTTCTGAAAGAACTTCGTGATGCTCGCATGAAAGAGGGATTCGAATCGCCAGCCGTTACCGCTACTGGTGATGAACTGTTGAAAGAAATCTGGCTGGAACGCCGTAAAGAGCTGTGGGGAGAAGGTTTCTCACTGACCGATATCATCCGTAACCAGCAATCAGTAGAACGTAAGAAATTTGAGAAGTACGCAATGGCAGATATTACACACGACAGCAAAGGCCAGGAAATAAGAACTCCAAAACTGGATGAAAACGGTGATGTAATATTAGCTCCGGAAGATGCAAGTGACGAGTATAAAGAAAAAAATTGTATGCTTATCAGCGGACATTCTACATTGAAGTTCCCTGACGGTTCTGATTTCGAAGTGAACAGCAAATATTACCTGTTCCGTATCACAGAAAAAGAAGAACTGCAAAATCAAAATCTGTACAACGATCATCCTAAATTGAGCATCTACCGATAAGTGGTAGTTCAAACAATACTTAATCCTCCCAGACGAAAGGTAATCCTTCCGGTTTGGGAGGATTTCTTTTATTTATTAATTTTGCAGCGATATTCAACAATCTGTTTATAATTGTACTCAAATTTTTACCTGCACTGCTTGCAGTGAAACCCTATAAAACATAACGATGAAAATAAGAAATATTGATCTGGGCAACAAGCCTGTACTGCTTGCTCCTATGGAGGACGTAACAGACCCCGCATTCCGCTTGCTGTGCAAAGAATTTGGAGCAGACATGGTATATACCGAATTTGTATCGAGCGATGCCTTGATTCGCTCAGTTGGAAAAACCATGTTAAAACTGAACATCAGTGATGCAGAACGTCCTGTTGCCATTCAGATATATGGGAAAGATACTGATACCATGGTAGAAGCTGCCCGTATTGTGGAACAAGCCAATCCAGATATTCTGGACTTGAATTTCGGTTGCCCAGTAAAACGTGTAGCAGGTAAAGGAGCTGGTTCCGGAATGTTGCAGAATGTTCCGAAAATGCTGGAGATAACCAAGGCTGTTGTTGATGCCGTAAAAATTCCGGTAACGGTAAAGACCCGTCTGGGATGGGATGCGGAACACAAAATCATCGTCGAACTGGCAGAACAGCTGCAAGACTGTGGTATCGAAGCTTTAACCATACACGGACGTACACGAGCACAAATGTATACAGGTGAAGCCGATTGGACACTGATCGGTGAGGTCAAGAATAATCCACGTATGCATATTCCTATTATCGGTAATGGCGATGTTACAACTCCACAGCGTGCACAAGAATGCTTCGACCGTTACGGAGTGGATGCCATTATGATAGGCCGTGCCAGCTTCGGACGCCCATGGATATTCAAAGAAGTAAAACATTACCTGAAAACTGGAGAAGAACTTCCTCCTTTGTCATTCAAATGGAAAATGGACGTCTTACGCCGTGAAGTACAAGATAGTGTCAATCTGCTCGACGAACGCCGAGGTATTCTTCATGTCCGCCGTCATCTGGCTGCATCTCCATTGTTTAAAGGCATTCCTAATTTTAAGGATACACGTATAGCCATGCTTCGCGCAGAAACATTGCCGGAGCTGAACGGAATACTCGATCATATAGAAAGCACTTTCGGAGGAGAATAATAGAACAGTTTATCCCATCAGCTTAAAAACTGGTGAGATAAACCATCTTTTATACATCAATGTAGCAAGCTGGTAAACAAAGAATGCCGATACAAAACCTACGATGGCATCTATCAGATAATGCGCCTGAATATATACAGTAGCGCAGCAAAGAAGAATATAGAAAGGAGCCAGCACATAAGCCAGTTTCTTGTTTACACGCCATGCCATTATCATTACAATAGTAGATATTCCTACATGTGAACTGGGAAAAGCTGCGGTAGGACGTTCTCCAACTTCCTGTGAAGCCTCGACAAGCTGATAGAACAAACCGTGCTCAAAGCCCGGACCAGGTATCAGATAATCATTGGTATTAAAGTAGTCCCCAATAGCAGGGAAAATGCAGGCGTTTACCTTATCCATCCCGATAGCCGGAAAATAGAACTGAGGTCCCGCTACGGGTAACATTATATAGACAAAATAATAAATGAAAAATGAGGTAACCAGTACGAAGCAAATCTTTTCGAACCATTCAAACCGGTTCAGAAAATAATATACCACTACCACCAGTATCATCGGATAATAAAAGAAGTAGCCCATATTGAAAGGTTCACTGAACCATATGGAAGGACAGAGCTTGCTGAATTCAACAGCAGGCTGACAGCCAAACAATATCTGCTCAGCATGAGCAAATAAATAATCCAGGTTAGGAAACAGACGGTTAAACTCAAATGTATCCGGATACCAGTAAGCGAGCAGACTCATCTGCACAGCCATACGGACAAAAGCCGTCAGACGACAGGGAAAAGCCTGATACAGAAATATCAGGACAAACGTCAGAATAACAATACCCAGACGCTCCAGCAGCATCATGCCCGGATGATCCATACGAGGAAAAAGCAATAAAATCAGCAAAGATGTTAAAGCATTGTATATCAAGCTAATTGTTTCTACTGCAAACAATCCCCTTCCACTATCTACACGTTCAAACAATTTTATAGCCATTTCTCCTTTTTATACCATGCAATAATCTCTTTTACACCTCTCTCTAACGGGTATTCTGCCCGATAGCCTAATTCTTTTTCCAATGGAGTAATATCACATTGCCAGTTACGCTGCTTCATTATTTTATACTTATCCAGATTCAATGTGCTCGATTTATGAAATAGTCGGGCTATGTTTTCAGCAAAGAAAGATATTACTTTAAGCAAAGCCAACGGACATGTAAAACGTATCAACCACGGATTGCCTAACTCTTTTTGGATTAAATCAGAAAATGTCCGGCTATTATATACATATCCGTCACTTACAAAATAAGCTCTGCGCACTACTTTCTTATCAATAGCGCGATATACAGCTTGAACCAGGTCCTTGACATACACAAATGTTATATCCTGCCGACGAAATCCGGCAGCAAAATCAACATGACGGGAAATCGATTCGACCATCAGGAAATAGTCTTTCTCCCGAGGACCATAAACTCCTGTCGGACGGAATATGACATACGGAAAATCCTTCAGCTTCTGCAAGTATTCTTCCGAATGCAGCTTACTTACCCCATAAGCTGTATTAGGGCGAGGCGTATCTTGTTCACAAATGGGAGAATAGTCTTTTTCCCTTATCGGTCCGAAGATACTCAACGAACTGATATAAATGAATTGTTCGGGAAGCATCTCCAAACGCATCAATGTTTCAATAAAATGACGAGTGGCCCAATAATTACCTATTTCAAAATCTGCTTTGTCACGGCACTTCGTCACCCCTGCACAATGAATGATGTAATCCCATCCACCATGCTCCAGTTTATGTTGCTTCAATTGTTCTTCCAAACGGTCGGAATCAGTAAAATCAAGCTCAGCAAAACTGATACGGCTATCTTGCAAATATTTCCTGCTACTGCTCTTACGTACACCAGCCCATACCTGCATACCGCGCTCCAGCCCTCCTTCTACCAAAAAGCTTCCGATAAAGCCGCTTGCTCCGGTTACCAATACTTTTTTCTCCATGCGGCAAAGATAATAGTTTCTCACCTTTCTACCTTAAAATATAGCGAGTTATTGCTCCTTTATTCCATTTATTTTGTTTACTTTGTGAAAGAAACAGTTGTTGTATCAGGCTGGTTATTCCAAAGGTTACAGCAGCAAATTAAAACATTACGATTATGGCAAAGAAAAAGAAAGAAAAAAAAGGCGGAAAATATATGAAGAAAAAAGAACTGGCAGAGATGCTGGTCAATTATTTCCGTATGAAGCCAATGGAAAGTTTCGGTATGAAACAGTTGTTCACCGGACTGAAACTAACTACTCATCCATTGAAAATGCTTTGTGCCGATATCGTTCAGGAAATGGCAGAAGATAATTTTCTGATAGAAACAGAAAAAGGACATTATAAGCTGAATGATAAAGGTCAGATTATGACCGGAACATTCCAGCGTAAAAGCAACGGAAAAAATCTTTTTATTCCGGAAGATGGTGGAGAGCCTGTCTTTGTAGCAGAACGCAATTCTGCGCATGCCATGAATAATGACAAAGTTAAGATTATCCTTTGTGCCAAACGCCGTCGACATGAAATAGAAGGACAAGTTATTGAAATTCTGGAACATGCCAATACCAATTTCGTAGGAACTCTGAAAGTCAGCAAAAACTATGCATTCCTTCTTACAGAAAGCAATACACTTGCCAATGACATCTTCATTCCTAAAGAAAAGTTGAAGGGAGGGAAAAACGGAGATAAAGCTGTGGTCAAGATAACCGAATGGCCCGAAGAAGCAAAAAATCCGTTTGGAGAAGTTATAGATATTTTAGGGAAAGCAGGTGAGAACACAACAGAAATGCATGCCATTCTTGCTGAATACGGATTGCCTTATATCTATCCGCAAGCTGTAGAGGCTGCTGCCGAAAAGATATCGGCAGAAATAACTCCTGAAGACTATGCAGAACGTGAAGACTTCCGCGATATCGTAACTTTTACCATCGACCCCAAAGATGCCAAAGACTTCGACGACGCACTTTCTATCCGTCAGTTGAAACCGGGATTATGGGAAGTAGGTGTACACATTGCTGATGTTTCACATTATGTAAAAGAAGGTAGCATCATCGATAAAGAAGCTGTAAAACGAGCTACTTCCGTGTATCTGGTAGACCGTACTATTCCGATGCTGCCCGAACGTCTTTGTAATTTTATCTGCTCACTGCGTCCAGACGAAGAGAAGCTGGCTTATTCTGTTATTTTCAATATGAATGAAAAGGCAGAAATAAAAGATTACCGTATTCGTCATACAGTCATCAAATCGAATCGCCGTTTCACTTATGAAGAAGCACAAAACATCATCGAGACAGGAGAAGGAGATTATAAGGAAGAAATACTTCAACTGAATAAGCTTGCACAAATTCTTCGTGAAAAGCGAATGGCTGCCGGTGCCATTAACTTCGACCGTTGTGAAGTAAAATTTGAAATAGATGAAAAAGGAAAACCTTTGAGTGTATACTTCAAGGTTTCCAAAGAGGCAAACAAGCTGATAGAGGAATTCATGTTGCTGGCAAATCGTACGGTAGCCGAACATATCGGAAAAGTTCCTAAGAATAAAAAGCCAAAGGTATTTCCTTACCGTATCCATGACTTGCCTGATCCGGACAAACTGGATAACCTGAGTCAGTTTATAGCACGTTTTGGCTACAAGATACGTACAGGAGGAAGTAAAACAGATGTATCTAAGTCAATCAACCGACTGCTGAGCGACATTGAAGGTAAAAAAGAACAGAATCTGATAGAAACCGTTTCATTACGTGCCATGCAGAAAGCAAGATATTCTATTTATAATATCGGGCACTATGGGCTGGCATTCGATTTCTATACACATTTCACTTCTCCAATTCGCCGTTATCCGGACTTGATGGTTCACCGGTTACTTACCCGCTACCTTGCAGGAGGAAGAACTGCACAAGCTGATAAGTATGAAGAATTATGCGAACATAGCTCTGCTATGGAGCAGACTGCTGCCAGTGCCGAACGTGCATCCATCAAATACAAACAAGTAGAATTTATGAGTGAGCGTATCGGAAACGTTTATGATGGAGTTATATCAGGAGTCACTGAATGGGGACTTTATGTAGAAGTCAACGAGAACAAATGTGAAGGTATGGTTTCTATGCGTGATCTGGGTAACGACTACTATGAGTTCGACGAGAAGAACTACTGTCTTATCGGACGGCGTCATCATCGCAAATTCAGTCTTGGCGACCCGGTAAAAATTAAGGTAGCCCGTGCTAACCTGGAAAAGAAGCAGCTTGATTTCATCCTTGCTGACGAATAAAGAAACAGTGTAAATCGAGTAGGAGGTAAACATTAATCATAGGCGTTTATCTCCTATTTTCATGTT
>DXLM01000119.1 GCA_019414725.1 Bacteroides sp. | reverse complement strand
CAGAATATAAAGTTGGTGATTTTATTTATAATGCAGATATTTATGATGGGTTGAATAATTCTCTGTCCGATTTGGCGTTTTACAAAAAATGGCTACCTCAAAATAAAGATGCTAAAATACTTGAACTCTGCTGTGGCACGGGTAGACTTACGATTCCAATAGCAAAGGATGGGTATAATATTAAGGGAGTTGATTATACTTTATCCATGCTTGAACGGGCAAAAGAGAAAGCATTTCAAGCTGGGTTAAAAATAGATTTTATTGAAGCGGATATTAGAGAATTAAACTTAGGAGAAAAATTCGATTTTATTTTTATTCCGTTTAATTCAATCCATCATTTGTATAAAAATGAGGATTTATTTGATGCATTGAAAGTCGTAAGAAATCATTTGAAAGAAAAAGGTTTGTTTTTATTGGACTGTTTCAATCCTAATATCCAATATATTGTTGAAAACGAGCGGAAGCAACATGTTATTGCCGAATATACAACCAATGATGAAAAAAAAGTGTTGATAAAACAAAGCATGCACTATGAAAGCGCATCTCAAATTAATCGTATAAAGTGGCAATATTTTATTGATGATAAATTTCATTCAGTCCAAAATATGGACATGAGATTGTTCTTTCCCCAAGAGTTAAATTCATATCTCAAACAAATAGGATTTAATATTATCCATAAATTCGGGGATTTTACAGAGCAAGAATTTGATGACAATTCAGAGAAACAAATATACATTTTGGAACTTAAAAAGTAAGGGTAAGATTATAAAATCATAAACGAAATACAACAAAAATACTGTTTATCTAAAAGTTACAAGCAGTATTTTTTTATTGTATTCAGTAAAATGAACGGTTATATTTTTATCTCTCTGCTTTTCCTTTGTGGTTGTGTTTATTTTACGATTGTTCCGACAAAGGTTTGTGCTCCTGCATTATTCAAGATATATACTGTATAGAATCCGCCGGGTAATGAGGCTATGGACATTTGGGGTGCATAAACAAAATATTTTATTTCTTCACCGGTAGCAGTAAATATTTTCACTGTCTTTGCCTCTTTTATTTCAGGCAGGGTGAGAATATCTCCGTCATTTAGTAAAGGCATGTCCGTTTCTGAAATTGCATTCAGTTCCAAGGGAGCACTTTCGTTTCCAAAACGGTCGGCAGCTGTTACGGCAAAATAACGTTTTTGTCGCCAAGGTGAAATAGGGGTATATTCGTATTCCGTATGGGTGAGATAGGTTTCCAGTAAGTTTCCGGCATCTGTGATATCTACCGGATAGGTATCCGAGGCATAAAGATGATAGGTGACAAGACCTCCGTTGTTATCTGTGGAAATCTGCCAGCTCATATGCATTTTGCCGTCCGGCAACAGTTGCAGGGAAGGCATGGCCGGAGTGGATGGGGGGATGCTGTCCATCCAGGTCATTGGGGGAATCAATGCCGGAGTGGTATAGAAATTCTCTTGGAGTTCGTCCCAAATGCCTTTGGTGTTGTTCAATAGAAAACGATTGCGGAAGTAGGCTTGTCCGTTTAGTTTTATCTGACGGGTGAAATGAAGTTGGCGGACTATTTCGTCCAACGGCCAATTTTGTTCGTCGGGAGAGAGGAAATAAATGCCCAAACCTGGTACTATCCAGCGGTTACCGCAATTCTCTTTCCAATCCAATGCAAAAGGATAGAAATTATTTCCCTGAAAATACATCATCGGGAACAACGCATCATGAATACCTTCTTTTAGCCATTTCTGAGCATCTTGGTAAACTACATGATAAGCGTTCCATCCACGGGAGGGATATCGGTTGGTATCTCGGTATTTGCCAATAGGGGAACTGCTGACTTTCACCCAGGGTTTGATAGTCTTGATGTCGGTATAGAGCCTATGCACAATATCTGTGATATTATCACGCCGCCATTGTTTCAACTCCTTACCTTTGCCGTATTTCCGGTAGGTGTCCTTGTCGGGAAAGTTGTCGGCTTGCTCAGGGTAGCGGATGTAATCGAAATGAATGCCGTCTATATCATAACGGGAAGTTATTTCTTTTACGATGCATGACAGATATTCTTTGGTTCCCGGATTTCCCGGGTCCAAGTACCAGTTACCTTTATAAAGTTTGCAAATAGTCCGGTTTTTCCGTACTACGGAGCTACGTCCTTGCAATTGTACTTGACGGGTGTTTCCGGCAGGAATCGTAACAATCCATGCATGTAGTTCCATGCCGCGTTTGTGGCATTCTCCGATGGCGAAAGCCAAAGGGTCATATCCGGGATTCCCTCCTGTGCTACCTGTCAGTGATTCGGCGAAAGTTTCTATGGCGGAAGGATAAATCATATCTCCGCGCAGACGGGTTTGCAACAATACCGTATTGAAATTGGCGGCTTTCAGACGATCCAGTATATCACATAATTCTTTTTGCTGACGCCGGATGCCTGATGCGTTTACTGCCTTGTTACGAGGCCAGTCCATTCCTCCGAGCGTAGTGAGCCAGGTGGCACGGATTTCATATTTAGGTTGTGAGAAAACGGGTGATAAACTCACTATGACTAGTAATAAAGTTATAAAGAATGTTCGCATTTACTTTAATTTTAGGGCAAAGATACGAAGTAATCAATTAATTCGTTACTTTTGCCCCAACAAAACAAAAAATAGAATATGATAACCTTTATTATTGCATTATTGGTTCTTGTAGGCGGATACTTTTTGTATGGAAGTTATGTGGAACGTGTGTTCGGTCCTGACAAGATAAGGAAGACACCTGCCCTGACCATGGCGGATGGCGTTGACTTTATTCCACTTCCTACTTGGAAGATTTTCATGATTCAATTTTTGAATATAGCCGGCTTAGGACCTATTTTCGGTGCTATAATGGGAGCGAAGTTTGGTACGGCGTCTTATTTGTGGATTGTTTTAGGTACCATTTTTGCCGGGGCGGTACACGATTATTTGTCCGGAATGCTTTCCATTCGGCATGATGGCGAGAGTTTGCCGGAAATTATCGGTCGTTACTTGGGCCTTCCCACAAAGCAGTTGATGCGCGGTTTTACGGTTGTGCTGATGATATTAGTCGGAGCGGTTTTTGTGGCAGGACCTGCCGGATTGCTTGCCAAACTTACTCCGGAGTATATGGATGTTACTTTTTGGATTATAGTCGTATTTGTCTATTATATGTTGGCTACATTGTTGCCGGTAGATAAGATTATAGGAAAAATATATCCGTTGTTTGCCATTGCTTTATTGTTTATGGCGGTGGGGATTTTGGTGATGTTGTTATGGAATCATCCGGCATTGCCCGAAATTACGGACGGGCTGCATAATACCCACCCTGCCGGATTACCAATTTTTCCTATCATGTTTGTTTCTATTGCTTGTGGGGCAATCAGTGGCTTTCATGCCACACAATCTCCGTTGATGGCACGTTGTATGAAGAATGAGAAGTATGGCCGTCCTATTTTTTATGGAGCGATGGTGACCGAAGGGATCGTGGCATTGATTTGGGCTGCTGCCGCTACTTGTTTTTTTCATCAAAATGGTATGGAGGAGAGTAATGCTTCGATTATTGTGGACAGCATAACCAAGGAATGGTTGGGTACGATAGGAGGTTTATTGGCTGTACTGGGGGTAATTGCCGCTCCTATTACCAGTGGAGATACCGCTTTACGTTCAGCTCGTTTGATTGTTGCCGATTTTATGCATTTGGAACAAAAAAGTATAGCGAAACGTTTATTGATTTGTATTCCTATTTTTGCGGTAACTATCGGTATATTGTTGTACAGTCAGCGTGATGCGGCGGGATTTGATATGATATGGCGTTATTTTGCCTGGTGTAATCAGGCTTTGTCTGTGTTTACTTTGTGGGCGGTCACTGTTTTTCTGGTACGTGCGAAAAAGAATTATTATATTACCTTGTTTCCTGCCTTGTTTATGACGGCTGTATGTTCTACTTATATTTGCATTGCTCCCGAAGGATTGGCACTTTCTGATTATGTATCTTATATAATCGGTGGTCTTTGCACGTTGGTAGCCGCTATAGGGTTTGTAAGTTGGTATAGGAAACAAAACAGCATAGTTTATGAAAAAATATAGAAAATCGATTTGGTTGCCTGTCGCTTTGTTGGTTTATACTACAGCGATGGCCGTTTATTTTATTCCGCGTAATACGGAAATAAGTGATACGGAAAAGTATCTCACAGTAGGTTTATCCTATATGATAATAGCGTTGTTATGGATTGTCCTTCGTAAGAAAGAAAAGGCGGAGGAAAGACGTGAACGTGATTTGGAAAATAAAAAATAACTATTAAACGACAACATTATGAAGAAAATTTTAGTCAGCTTGATGCTGTTGGTAATGACTGCACTGAGTGCACATGCTCAATTTGAGAAGGAGGTATGGTATGTGAATGCTTCATTGACAGGGCTTGACCTATCTCATAGCAAGAATGAGGGTACAAATTTTGGTTTCGCTTTGACCGGTGGTGCGTTTGTAGCCGATAATGTGGCTGTATTGCTGAATTTTAAGGGCAATTATGTAGAACATGGAATGGATGAAACCAGTATTGGTGCACAAGGACGTTATTATTTTTCCAGTTGCGGTATTTATGGAGGATTGGGAATGGCGTATAAGCACCTTTCTTGTGTAGGATTTAAAAAGAATCTGGTTTGTTTGACACCGGAAGTCGGATATGCTTTTTTCTTGGGCAGAAATGTGACTATTGAGCCGTCTGTATATTATGACTTGAGTTTTAGTGATATTTCAGAATTTAGTAAATTAGGCTTCAAGATAGGGTTCGGAGTTTACTTCTGATTGATGTAATTCCACCACAGATTACGCAGATTATTGAATGGGAGAATTCATTGAAATTCAATCTATGTA
>DXLM01000118.1 GCA_019414725.1 Bacteroides sp. | reverse complement strand
ACCCGGGGTTCGAATCCCTGTCTCTCCGCAATAAACCTTGATAATTAGCGGTTTATAAGATTTACACCCAGTTTTACACCCTATAACGTAAAACTGGGTGTTTTGTTTTATTTAAGATTTTCGTTTTTATAGATTTTTCTTTTTGTGATATATGTGCTAGTCATAATATCAATTAACGATTTCCCTTTTATGATTACAGATGTGTCTACAATCAGGAAAAACAATAAAATAGTCATGTAATAATTGATGTCGAAAGTAAATCTTAGACCTACTGCGGCTATCATTAAGAGTAGTAATAAGAAACAGCGTTTGATAATTTCTTTTTCTGTTGTTGGTTGATTATTATCGGAAGCAACAGTAAGTCCACATAGAAATTTGCCTAGTGATGCACGAAATATCCATTCCCATAAAAGATAATATATAAAATTTACAATTATAAAAAGCCCCGTTATTTGTAAATCCCAAGATAGGGTTTCACCTTTATGTGGAGCTATTAATTCAGGCTTCTTTAATATTTCTTTATGACATTGAACCCATTTTTCTGTACTTTCATAAATAGTATTGCCATAAACACTATGCATTGCTTTATATGTATCCTGAGAGGGATAAGATGATGGGGCTGCATCTAATAGGGCGTAATAACTTCCTAAATGAGAAGGCATTCCATAGGGAGATATACATAAAGCACTAATAATAAATAATACAAGGATTAAGACTTTGTCTATTAAAGAACTTGATAATCTTCGCATAAAACTAATTTTTTCCATAACTCATTTTTTATTATTCCACTTAAATGTTTTAATTATATTTGAAAAATCTGTTTCCCATTTTCTTATATCGTCTTGTCTATATGATAATATTATTGTTGCAAATAGATTGTCATTAAAAAAATAATAATTGCAGACGTGAGTACGGGAATTATTTGCTCCATTTCGCACATATTCAACTTCTATTCCGTAAGTATCTTCAATCTTAATCCATCGCACTTCTGGTTGACCTAAAATTTTATATTCATAAGAGTTCTGTTTTGCTAGTTCTTGAAATGTATGGATGTCTTCTATAGTCAAATCTTCGTAATCTGAAAATTTAGGGTATTCTCCTAGACTTCCTTTTTGGATATCTATTATAATTCGGCAATATGTTTGATGTGCTTCAGGAGTATTAACAGATAGCCCTTTCTGTTGAAAAACAACATTATTGCTATTTATTTTATGTCCATGCCAACTAAGTTTTTTAATATCTTTAGTGTATAAATCATTACTTTGCCTTAGTTCAACGGTAGGAGGTACGCTAATAGAAAAAGCATTGGCTATTATGTATTTAGTCCAGTTCTTGGGTGGAACATAGTTTTTTGTTGTGTTAGGTACTATATTTTTGTTTTTGACCGTTACATTATCATAGTATCCAGCTTTATATTTTTCTAGGTTCTCTTTTCTTTGGTCTTTTATGTAATTATGGTAACCGTTAATAAGAAAAAGGATACAGCTGATTGCAATAGCTATTGCAATATTATAATTATGTCTTTTCATATTTTTAGGATAATTCTTTAAATCCACGATAAATCCATATAATAGCTACATAAGTAATGACTTCAACTAACAGAGTGAAGAAAAAAGTGTTAACCTTTTCAGGATATTCATGTACGGTATAAACAATAATAAGACAAGCAAAAACAATGAGAAGTCTATTATAACCTTTGGGTAATGGAAACCAATAATTAAACCAATTGTTTTTTACGTAGTAATTTTTTTTCTCTTTTTGGGGAGTAATATCTTCTATTTTCATGTGTCATTTATTTAGTAGAATTCCATAGAAAAAACCACTAATGGCAAATAAGCAAAGAATTATAATCCCTGCTATATTCCATCTTTTTTGGTATATTTCAAAATTTGTTGCTGATGACCAATCTTTTTTCTGCCATGAAAGTTTATTGCCTTGTAAGCCTAAGTACAATGAGATAGCTATGTCTATTATGAATAATAGATAGAAGGTGTTAGTGATTAGTCCTAGTAAAATGCCAAAACAAGATAGTATAGGCATACCATTCCAAAATCCCCATAAATGCCATAAAGAGAATGCTCCCCAATTAAAATCGTTTATATTGTTTGGAACTTTTTTTTCATCATAGGTAATTTTGAATATTCTGTGACAAAATTTGCAAGACGTTATTATTGTTGTTTCGTTGATGTATTTGTCAACGTTCATCTCTTTGCCGCAGTTTGGACATTCTTTTTCCATATATGAAAAATGAAGTCTTTCCAGTTCCTTAAAGACCTTTTATTAAACACTGAAGCGTGGAACTGCAATGCTCACATCTTCAATCGGAGGCCCTAGGAAAGCCTATACAAACAGATGTACCAATAGCAGCCCACGCTATAGCGTGAGAACCACTATGCTATCATCGTTTGTATGTCTGGGAAATTTCCTAGGTTTCCGACTGAACGATAAGCATAACGCTTCTAAAAATTCTAATATGTTTTGGAGAGAGTTTTGCTCAATCCGATGCAAAAATATGAAAAATAATTAAATAACCCCAACTAAATATATTTGAATTTTCTCATTTTCTTGTGTTTTATAACCTGAATCCCCTTTTGGGGGTGTCCTCTTCTTTTTGGGTGTGGCTTACACCCAGTTTTTCTTTGAGTTCCTGAAACTTCATTTTAAACCATTCGAGTATGGGTATACCGTCAATGCACAGCCGGAACTTTCCTTTCTCCTGCGGATTTCTCTCTACGGTTGCCGTCGAGTGGTCTGTCCTGAACTTTTCCCGGTGCTCTTTCGAATAGAGCCTTCCCTTGAACTCTACGGGTTGTAGGGTGACGATTTGCCTTGTCAGTTCCTCGGTGAACCCCACTTCCCGGCATTGTTCGGCTATGGGCAGCAGTTCCATTACGATAGGGAAATAGGTGTCTATCTGTTCCAGTCTGTTGTCGTATTCCCTGATTTTTTGCTGGTAGTTCCGGTCTATCTTGTTTATCTCGCTGTTGTGGCGGTGCTCCATTTTTGTCTGTTCCCTCTGTTCGGCTTGTACTTGTCTTTGCAGATTGGCTATATTCTGCTTCAAGCTCTCATTCTCCGCTTCCAGCCTCTTGACCTTGCTGCCGCCCAAAAGAGAACTCACCCCGTCCGCTATGGCTGTGGTGGCGTTCACCGCCGCACCCTTCATCTTCTGCACGTTGATTTCTCCCTTGACCTTTTTCAGTTTCTTCTGCGCTTCCTCTTCCAGCCCCAGCAGGGTTTCTATGTTCTCCTGCAGGCTGTCTTGTTGCTCTACCAGTTCCTTGTAGTATTGCATGGTGGAGATGTGTTTTGCCAGTGAACCGTCTATTCCTCTTTGCAAGCCGTATTTGCTCATGGCTTGTGCATAGGTGTCCTGATAGTGTTTCAGCCTGTGCCTTGCCATGACGTCATCAGCACACAGCCGTACATCCTGCGTGTTCTTCTTGCGGTATTTCTTTTTCCCGTTCTGTTCTTCCTTTCTGGCTTTTCTGCGCTCTCCGGTCACTATCGGTACGATAGTGGCGTGTATGTGCGGCGTCTTCTCGTCCATGTGCAGGACTGCCGACACGAGGTTCCGCTCCCCGTATGTTTCCCGGAGCCATTTCAGGTTGTCGTTGCACCAGCCGTCAAGTCGCCCGTCCGTTTCCATTTGTTTCATGTCCTTGTTGCTTCCGGTGAGCAGCACCCGGATTGCCTTCACCTGGTTGGTGCCCACCTTGCGTTTGATGCCCGCCGTCTCTATCCGGTGCGCTATCGCTTGCGTGCGGTTCCTCACCCCTTCGGGAAACTGCACCAGTTCCCGGTTCAGGTGCGTGCGCTTTCTGTCCGCGTTCTTCGGATGGACGGTGCGCTCTATGTGTGTGGACATTGCGCCGTCCGCACCCTTTGCCTTTTCCAAATGCAAAACTGCATATCCCATAACTGTAATACATTTTTTCGGTTAATACTTCCCCTGCCTTGCTCCCATGCCGCATGGCTGCGGGGTTTCAAAAGGGGCGGCGTCCCTTTTGCTCATTGGGGCTTTTTTAGCGATGCGTGCATTGCGTGAAGAAAAAGCCCTAATGAGCTATGGCTTTTTTCAAAGCCTTCCGTTGGCTGTACGGTTACATCCTGATACCTTTGCCTTTCCTCTCCGGTTGCTCTGTCTTCTGTTGGCTTTTCTCCGGTTCCGGTTTCTGCTGCTGATGTTCGGATTGTCCGTTCTGTTTATCCCGCAGGAAATCGTTCAGGTCGTTGTAGCCTCCGTATATGTGAGATGCGTCCCGGACGCGCAGCCCGTATTCCTCCCGCAGTTCCTGAACAGCTTCCATTCCCGCCTTGTCGTTGTCGAGGAAACAGTGAATGCGCCCGTAACCGCCCAATGGTCGGATTGCCTTGGAGAGGTTGGAAGTCGAGTTCAGTACGATGTAGTCCTGCCCGTCAAGGTCGGGACGGTCAGGACATCTTTCCAGCCGCAGGGTGAGGAAGGAGAGGTAGTCCATGAAGCCCTCGAAGAGGTAGCAGGTCTCCTTCGGCTGTTCCTGCCGTATGTGGGTGATGTCCTTCGGTGCTATGCATCCCTTGAAGAACTTGTTGCGTATCTCGTAGCCTCCCGAACGGTTGAGAAAACCAACGGCAAAGTAGGGTTTGCCGCCAGTCAGATAGCGCACCTCCCTGCATTCTCTTTTTGCCAGTTTCGTATTTATCCCCCTCTGCCGCAGATAGGACAATAGGGCGGGGGAAGAAAGCGGCACCACTTCCAACTGCTGGAAGCTCGGTTTTGAGAGTGGTTGCCCGCCAAAAGAGAAGGAGACCGGGCGCACGCCGGGTGCCTGCTCCGCTATCCGTTCCAAGAGGTAGGGCAGGCTGTCGGATGCGTAGAGTTCCCGCGCCAGTGCGATGATGTTCCCGCCCCTGCCCGCGCGTAGGCTCGGTACAGAACGCCTTACTGCCTTTCGGCAGTAGGTTTTCCCGTAC
>DXLM01000117.1:2083-5146 GCA_019414725.1 Bacteroides sp. | reverse complement strand
CTGTCCTCAGCAGTCAAACCGCTACTATGGTCAAAAAACACTTTGACTTTATAATTTGTTTTGCCTTGCTTAATCACAAAAACTCCATCCGGTTTGTTTTTCTCCGAATGGTTATTTGGGGTGGGTAGTGTACTGTTCACAATATTTGTCATACGATATTCCTCCTTGAATGAAAAAAGCCCGACAAGGAAAGGTCTGACAACGAAGTTCCGACAACGGACATCAGAAAACCTTTTTTCTTTATCGGGCGATACTATCTTTTTACTATTTCCTTTTTCTTTATAATATTGGTTGTCATGGTTGTCAGAGAGGGAAAAGTGCCGCAATATCAAGGCTTTCGGGATTTTTGCCCGACAACCAGACCGACAACCGGCTCGACAACCGAAGCGACAACGGGCTTTTATTTTTGCTTCAACCATTCTTCTGGAAGTCCTAACTGTTCCATTTCCTCTGTCGGGATTTCTTGAAAACCATCCATGCTGTTGTCAGGCTCGTTGTCGTTCCTGATACGCTCCCAGCCTTTTTGTCGGCGGTAAGGCTCTGGAAAATACCTCGGATTGCTGAACGCCCTCCAGCCTGTGACAGCGTTATTCATAATGTCATTGATCTCTCGCAGTTCCCATTGTTTCGGTTCGTCATAATCATGCCCCAGTGCTTCCTTGTAAAGCTGTTTGGAGCAGACTATGCTGCCGGAATAGCGTTCCAAATAGTCTAAAATCTGTCCTGCCTTTGTGTCCTCCGGCATAAAGTCCTTTTGGTGGGCTTTCAGATAAGCGTTCATAGCCGGACTGAATCTCAGACGGAAATTGCCGCTTCTGTAAATCTCCATAGCTTCTGCCCACATCTGATTGATATACTCTCTGGAAGCCTGTTCATCTGCCAAAATATGAACCTCAGCCCTTTCAGGATAGACCATAACCGGAACGAAGCGGCGGTTGCCTGTTCGGTCAAGGGGAAGAAAGTCAAGGGTATTAGAAGAACCTCCAAACACACATTGTCGTTTTCTGTCTGCCGGATGTGTTTCATACGGTATCTTATAGGTTTCCTTTTGGCGGCTCAGAAAGGACTTGATTTCTTCAATGCTCTTAGCGTTGGCGGTTGCAATCATTTCCGACATTTCAATAATCCAATGCCCCTGCATTTTGCGGTACACATTTTCATCATCCAGCTTTTTCAAGTCATCAGAGAACCAGTCATCATTGACCGCAAGCAAACGGAAGAAAGAGGACTTTCCGGCTCCCTGACCGCCCACAAGACAGAGCATAACCTCAAATTTGCACCCCGGCTTAAAGGCTCGTGAGATAGCACCCAACAGAAACAACTTCAATGCTTCATAGGTGTAATCATCTGTATCAGAACCGAGAAAGCGGTGCAGACAGAAGCGTATGCGTTCTGTTCCGTCCCATTGCAGGGCATTAAGAAAATCACAGACAGGGTGGTAACGGTTTTCGTTGGCAATAACCGCAACTGCGTCTATGATTTTCTTCTCTACGGTCAATCCATAGTTTTCTTCAAAATATAGGAGCAGATATTTCACATCCACATCCGTCAATGTCGGGCTGTCACGATACCAACCGAGGGGCTTCACAATGTCGATTCTTTCGGTCAGAAGATTTTTTCGGATAGCCCCTTTCAAAAGTGGGTCATATTGCAGAACACGCTTATAATTTGCGGCAGTATTATAAACCTTACCTTTCTCGCTCTGCTCTAAGCTGTTTCGGATTTCTTCTACTGTGCATGGTTCTGTCTGCTGACAGTTCTGCAATTCGCTGTTCAAGTTTCAACACCTCCTTTCTCTGTTCTGCCACAAGTGCTTTTCGTTCCTCCAATGAACCATACAGAAGAATATCAAGCAGATATTCGATATAGTTCTTCTTATACAGTGCTTCTGCAAACAGGGGATTCCATTCCTCATCCGGCTGTTTAGGAGCGTATTTCTTTTCCCATTCTCTAAGAAGATGAAAATAATCCGTCAGCACCTTGTAGCAATGATTTTCTTCTTTTTGATATTTCTGCTCCGGTGTCGGCTCACGAATACGAGGGCGGACACTGGGCTTTTGTCGGCTGTCATAGTTAAGACCAAAATCTTCAGCAAGTTTGACAGCAGCTTCCCTCAGCCCGATACCGAATAGCTTCGCTGTGAGATCAACAGCGTCTCCGGTTGCTCCGCAGCCAAAACAGTAATAGCGTTCATCCAGCTTCATACTGGGGGACTTATCTGAGTGAAACGGACAGCACGCCATACCTGTGCGACCCACTTTCAAGCCATAGGCTTCTGCGGCTTGTCGGGCAGTAACATTTTCTTTTACAACTTCAAATACATTCATGTGACTCCTTTCCTGAAACGAAAAAAGCACCTGTCATTTTCAAAACGAAAACAGCAAGTGCCTTAGAGTTCCATATTTAATTTTAGGTGCAAAAAAGCAGGAGACCTTTTCAGATTTCCTGCTTAGCAAAGCTGTGAAGATTTAATTGTGGTTGGGTTGCCAGTTATACAAACTGGAAATTTTCTTTTTAGAATGAATTATTTAATTTCTACAATAGCACCATATTTCGTATGCGGAAGATATTGTACCTTTAAATAAGTATTTTTATCAATATACCTTGAAAATACTGTGATTTCGATTTCATCATCTTTAACTTTATCATATAGAAAAATACTTCTTCTTTCAGAAGATATATCTGCACCACCATGAGATTGTTCAGTTACATATCCTTCTGCATAACTATACTGTTTGTTTATGATGTAAGGCATATCTAAAACAAAATCTTTCAAATATAAGATTAAAAGAATAGCTACTATAACAAGAATGGTATTAGCCAATCGAAGAAATATTATATCATTTTTTCCAGTATATTCTTTTTTTATCGCTTCTTTATCAAAAAATATCGAATAGATAAGTTTTCTTTTTTTAATTAGATAGATAATGCAAGCAATTAACGCTATAACAAATAATGAAACTCTTATAAACAATCTAAATATAGCAAAATCCATAATATCATCCCCTTAAACTTCAAGTTTGTTGCTTACATTATACTTCATCAACCTAAAGAATGGAAGAT
>DXLM01000117.1:0-1983 GCA_019414725.1 Bacteroides sp. | reverse complement strand
TGCTTAGTAAAGCTGTGAAGATTTAATTGTAGTCAGTTTTTCTTATACCATCCGAAATTTATACTTTAATGTTCTCTCATAACAAAAATCAATTTTGTCCTCCAACAAAAATACCGTTTGGGGGATTATCCCATATAAAATTATCCTCAGCCACTTCGCTCTCCAATGCAATTTCAATTTTATATATCCCCACATTTTGGGCATTTTCATCATCCTCACTATACATATAAAAATTCATACAATACCGTTCCTTCTCTGTCAATATGAGATACATACCATCCAATTCCGTTTTCCTTTTACCATAGTTGCTTTCACTTGATGATGCACAATCGCCCTCAAAACTTTGGATACTGCCCTCAATATAATCGAAAAAATCAGAGATTTCAGTGTCTAAATTCTCAATGTTCTTTTTGCTTTCTTCGGAAAATAGAGATTTGAGTTTCTCTGAATCCTGTTGCTTACATGCCTCGATAATTTGTTGACACATCTTATCCGTTTCATTTTGTTCAGAGCTAAACCAGTCATTGAAATATTTGTTAGAGCAGCCTGTTAAACCGAGTATAATAATCACACTGGAAAGCAACAATACTTTTTTCATATAATTACATCCTTTACTGAATAATTGCAAAATCACTTATTGGATTAAGGTCATTACAAAAAATTTCTTACTATCATTATACTTCATCAACCTAAAGAATGGAAGATATTTTCTTACTCCCTAAAGCAAAAGCACCTGTCATTTTCAAAGTGAAAACAGCAAGTGCTTTAGAGTTCCATATCCTGTTTTTTGCTTTTTGCCTGATCCGTCCGGCTGACTTCACGCTCTGCAATTTCTTTCTTTTTGCGGCTCAACTGCTCTATAATGGAACTTTTGGCTTTCTTCTTGATTTGCTCCGTTCCGGCTTTTTTGACCTCCGGTTTCATCAGCGTGGTTTGGATTTTCTGAATGGTTGATTTCATAGCGTTTGTGATTCTGGCAATCACGCCATCCAATCGTTTCACTGCATACTCAACTTCTTTCTTTGAAGCCTTACGCTCAGGGGAGAGAACCCACGCTTTAGACTGCTCCACCAGCTTAATATCCTCCTTGTGCGTTTCCAGTTTTACAGTATCAGCAACGACCTCAACCGCCTTGTCATAGGCAATATCGGCAACCTCGTCCACCAGAGCTTCCACATCTTCAATCTTCATCGTGAGTTCTTCCAACTTTTGCTCCTGTGCTGCCAGTTGCTCCTTTTGCTTGAAAAGAATATAGTCCTGTTTTTCCAGATAAGCACGACCACCATATTCCGGTTCTTCTTCCAGTTGTAAGCCATGCTTTTTCGCCACATCAAACAGCAGCACTCGGCAAGCTGAATCGAAAGTCATCTTGCGGTTATTTTTTCTTCCGACAGGCTTCTCCGGTTCCGGCAGTTCAAACCCCAGTGCTTCCAAAGCCTTTTCCTGTTGTGGGGCAATCTCCCCATATTGATTTTCACAGTCGAACACATGACGCTCGTGAATATGAGGGGTGCTTTCATCCAAGTGCAGCGCCCAATTCAGGATATGGACATGAGAGCCGAAACGCTCATTTACGATTTCCATAAATTCTGTGACGATCTCAATGAGCAATTCCGGTGGAACATGATTATCAAGCGTTCCAATCTGATAGACCGTTTCCTCTGGACAGGTCTTTTTGCTTTTGAGTAAATCTCCGGTTTCCTTATTTCTTTCAGGGTGTCGGTTCTTCACATTTCTTTCGTTCTGTCCGGTCACAAAATCACGATACCGCTGACGATAAAAAAGCTGTTCCACATCTTCAAAAGTGGCAGACAGCTCATTTTCCTTTTCGGGATTTTTGAAATTGCGGAAGCCATTGTAACAGTCCCAATAGAGATTTTGTTTGGCTCGTTCTTCGTCAATGTGTTCGCTGTTGGCAATGTCAAAACTGCGGTCATTGTGCTTCGGATTATAAACGCCATTCTTTCCGGCTCGTCCATTGTG
>DXLM01000116.1 GCA_019414725.1 Bacteroides sp. | reverse complement strand
GACCGGGCGTCGGTGGAACTGAACTGCTATATTGAGTCGCTGACAGTCCGTTTATACCAGATTCACAAGGAACTTTTGTTTCAGGAGGCTTTGGTAATTCCTAAACATCTTTTGGTGAAGCTGTTCTCTAAAGAGGAACGCCGTATTGTTTTGGGTACGATGAAGAAGTACATGGATGACTGGACGGCATTAATCGGCAAGGAATATCAGAAATCCACTCTTTCCCGTTATGGGAACTGCTATGAATTGCTGGAGATTGTAATCCACGAATTCTACAGGAAAGAGTATATTTCCTTCAACGAGTTGAAGGGTGAGTTTATTGATGCTTTTGAAATGCACCTGCGGATAGTGAGAAAATTGTCTCAGAATACGCTGACCAAATATATGAGCTGCTTCAGAAAAATAATGTATCAAGATGAATTATTGTTGATGTGGAAATATATAAAAAATCATGCAGTCAATGTGCTAATTTAAAATAGCTTCTTCTTTTGTAAGCTTGAAACCGTACTTATTGCTTGTTTCCCTTGTATTTTTTTAGTGGATCGGTCATCGCTATATCGTACTTACATTCAATTTTATCGGTTTGGTAAAATGTTAGTTTGAAATAAAAATGATTTCATGGATGGGGGTAAAACGGAACTTTGTTGTCATTCTGTCAAAAAATGAAGTTGTTATGATGAAAAAGATTATAGCGACACGATAGTATAAACTATAGAATTACTAACTTTAATTTATTTTTCAATGAAAAAAGTATTATTATTTGCTGTTGTTTTTTCTTGTAGCATGTGGGCTAATGCTCAGCGTGTTACATGGGCAACCGAAGCAGGGTTATCTGCAATACAAAGAACTGGGTATGGAGAATGTTGGCGTCCATCCACTCGTTTAGGGATATCTGCAGATTATAATGTTAATAATATGTTCTCTATGAAGTCGGGATTATATTATACTTTTAGAGGATACTCTGTGAATAATGGCGGAACATATAGTAATGGAGATGCTACATGGATAGAAAATGTTTCTCAGACAAGGCATTTTTTACAAGTTCCTATTTTAGCTAAATTCTCTATCCATAGCAACAATTCCACTAAATTTTTCTTTGAGATAGGACCATATATAGGATATTGTATAAAAAATCATATTGACAGCAATCCATATTATCTAACTATGCCTTCTTCCGGTTGGGTTGAAGGATATCCTGGTGTGGGAGAAAGTGCGGAGGGTGGTAGCAACCAGTTTCTATATCAGCATGCGAGAAATTTCGACTGGGGAATGACATCTGCTGTAGGTATTGAAAATCGGAGGTGGACGGTTAAGCTTCAATATGAAATGTCACTTGGGAAAGAATCTAAAAATGATAATATAGGTGTGAATTATAACAGTTTAACCCTCTCTGTTGGTTATAAGCTAAATGTAAAACAATAAGATAATATATCGTTGGATTTTATATTTGTAATTATATCGGTATTTTTTAGCATGCTTCTATACGAAATATTATAAGAAATGCTTGGAAAAATCTTTGAGAGGATATGTGTTGATTTATTATTTTGCTTATAATATATGCCGCTGTGAATATCAGAAGAAAAGTTATTCATGGCGGTTTTGACTTTTACCTTTTTCGTATTCAACTATTCTTCTGTGTTTTAGTTGCTCTCTCAAGTTTTTTGCCTATTTTTGCTGTTGGAACATAAATCAAAGTATAATAATAAAAATACATATGAAAAACCTCAGAAGAACTTTCACCGTATTATTTGCCGCAGCTTTCAGCATGCAGGTGTTGGCACAAAGAGAAGATAAGCTTATCAATCAGGATTGGAGTTTCCGTTTTTCCCATCAAGTAAATGCTAGTGCTGCACGTAGGGTAGACTTGCCTCATACTTGGAATGCGCAGGATGCCTTGGGTGGTAAGCACGATTACAAGCGGGGAATAGGTAATTATACTAAAAAGATATTCATCCGTCCCGAGTGGCAAGGCAAGCGGCTTTTTTTACGTTTCGAGGGGGCGAATTGCGTGAGCAATGTCTTTGTAAATGGTAAACATATAGGTGAGCATCGGGGAGGCTATGGAGCTTTTGTCTTCGAGATAACCGATAAAGTGGAATATGGAAAAGAGAATACATTGCTGGTACGTGTCAATAATGGCGAGCAGTTGGATGTAATGCCATTGGTCGGTGATTTTAATTTTTATGGCGGCATTTATCGGGATGTACATCTGTTGCTGACTGATAACCTGTGTATTTCTCCGTTAGATTATGCATCGTCTGGGGTTTATCTCATACAGCAACAGGTTACGGATAAACAGGCAACTATTTGTGCACGCGTAAATCTTTCTAATGGAACGGGAGAACTCCGGAAAGTAGTGCTCCGGTTGCAGGTTAATGACGGGAAAAAGACTGTGTATGAAACGGAGAAGGAAGTAAGTATGATTCCTCATACAGATGTACAGGTAGAGAATATAGAGTTCATACTGAAGAATCCGCGTCTTTGGAACGGTATGCAGGATCCGTTCATGTATCAGGCGGTGTTGACTTTGATTAAAGACGGAAAAGAATTGGACAAAGTGGAACAGCCGTTAGGGTTACGTTATTACGTCACGGATCCCGATAAAGGTTTTTTCTTGAATGGAAAACACTTGCCGCTGCATGGTGTATGCCGTCATCAGGAGAGGGCGGAAGTGGGTAATGCTCTTTGTCCGGTGCATCACGAGGAAGATACTCGTATCATGCTTGATATGGGGGTGAATGCTGTTCGTCTGGCACATTATCCGCAAGCTACCTATATGTATGATTTAATGGATAAACATGGTATTGTTACTTGGGCTGAGATTCCATTTGTGGGGCCGGGAGGATACGCTGATAAAGGTTTTGTTGATCAGCCTTCTTTCCGTGAAAATGGTAAAGAGCAGTTGAAAGAGATGATACGCCAGCATTACAATCATCCTAGTATCTGTTTTTGGGGGTTGTTCAATGAATTAAAAGAGCAGGGAGACAATCCTGTAGAGTATATAAAGGAGTTGAATGCTATAGCGCATCAAGAGGATCCTACTCGTCCTACTACTTCTGCAAGTAATCAGGAGGGTGCGTTGAATTTCATTACTGATCATATAGCTTGGAATCGCTATGACGGATGGTATGGGGCTACGCCGGCTACGCTTGCCACATGGTTGGATGCTACTCATAAGAACCATCCCGAAATGAAAATTGCCATCAGCGAATATGGTGCGGGTGCTAGTATCTATCATCAGCAGGATTCATTGGTACAAACTGTTCCCGGAAGTTGGTGGCATCCAGAGAATTGGCAAACAGAATATCACATTCAGAATTGGAAAATAATAAACGAACGTCCGTATGTGTGGGCTAGTTTTGTGTGGAATATGTTTGATTTCGGTGCGGCTCATCGTACGGAAGGTGATCGTCCGGGCATTAATGACAAAGGGCTGGTAACCCATGATCGCAAGATTAAAAAGGATGCTTATTATTTTTATCGGGCCAATTGGAATCCGGAACCTATGATTTATATCGCGGGGCGTCGTAATGTGAATCGAGTGAAGCCACTCGTTGATGTACAGGTTTTTTCGAATGTAGAAGAAGTGATATTGATCGTGAATGACTGTCAGTGTGGAAAGATGAAACCAGACAGTTTGAAAGTTTGTTTGTTCAAGGATGTCCCTCTCAGAAAAGGAAGGAATGAAATAGAAGTACGTGCCAATGATAGTAAAAAACAATTGATAGATCGATGTACTTGGATATTACAATAAAACAATTGCCGCAGGGAGTTATACATTTATTTCTGCGGCGATTGTTTTTTATTAGTTTGATTTAACCAGTTGGCTCATCGTCTTGTGTTGATTCTACATAATCAGAACTGTTGAACCGTCGTTACGGTAGTGCTATTTTATCTCCATCCCATGTTGTGACAGATGAAGAATGTAACAACCAATAAAAAAATGATAGAAGATGAAAAGGTTATTTATTATTTAACTATTGCTCTTTCCGTTGTTCAGCGTGGCAGTATGTTTTCTTAATGATATTTCTACGCTAGAAACAGAACAGTTGATAATACCCGAAAAGCTAGGAAGTGGAGAGAACCGGGGTGATTTCGACTATCCGGCTGAAAAGGTAAGATACTTGTGATTTACTTCGCGCAAGGATAACGCAGGTTGTGGGCGAGTGTATTGTGGAGTTTACCGGTGTAGATGTATGCCGCATTGAGGTTGCCGAACTGTATGTTGAGGAATCCATACAATGACAACAACTGTTCGGGAGCTTATAACAATTTGCAATCAGGTATGATTAATCTGCTCGATGCGGAAACCTTAGCGTAGCATGATATGATTTTCTTCGATTCACTCTGATAGTGATATCAACCTGTAGGGTAGCCTGTAGATTTCTTGAAACATGCGATTTGAAAGAGTGATTGGTGATACTGTCGTTTCTTTTGGGGAGGTTTCGTTGCCATCGTGCGAGGGAAAAATAGCATCCGTCGTGGAAATCCCTGTAGACCGAATGACTTATCAGACTAGTAGATGCCTGTTTCTCCACCAGTACCATATAAATCGGGTACCAGTTGTAATTAGGGCTACTGACAATCCTGTATAAAATACAGCAATGAATGCTTCCGGTAGTAAATGCAGGGTGCGTGTCAAAATACCTATGGTAATCATGAATGCCATGATAATCCACCCTTTTACATCGAAGAAAGAGAATGGACAATTCTTGGCTTTCTTTTGAGATATGCGATGAGTATGTTTCTTGTAAAGTTTATGAAATATCAGACCAAAGAATAACAGAAATACTATGGTAGCTTCACAGACTTTGAAGAACCAATAATGAGAATCGTTTATCCAGCAACTTATTCCAATACGTAAGATGTTGATACCGGCTAAGAGCCAAACTATGCCTGCTGTAATAAGTAATGTATTTTTTGTTACTCCGTATTTCATGTTAGCATTAAAAATAATGAATGGCAAAGATACGTCTTTTTAATGGATCATCTGATAGGTGAATAGTTTTTTATTTGTAAATGGAGGAATAAAACAGGTCTGTCTTTTTGTATAAAGAGAATTATAGAATTTACTTATTTATTGTCTTTGATTTCGTTCTTGTCTTAAATGGTAGTTTTGTTTTTTAGTGTGGGTGTGGAGATGCTGCAAGTTTTGCAAGTTTGCAAGTTTGCCTTCCGTTT
>DXLM01000115.1 GCA_019414725.1 Bacteroides sp. | reverse complement strand
CCTATCCATAGGTGATTCGGTAAAATGGTAACAGCTATGGTAGCAGAAATTACAAGCTTTAAGAAAGCAAACCTTAAGTTCAAATTGTCAATGCGATAATAACAGGAATGCCTGTTTAGAAATACATTCTTAAGAAACACAAAAAAGGAGAGAGCATTTACAATACGCCCTCTCCCCATACATTTATTTTCGTTTAACGAATGAATTATTATTCCTGTTTAAAGCCATAACCATTCGTAAAGCCACCGGCTGCCATTACATTAGGAGTAAACGGCCACAAATAGATAGGAGCCGAAACGTAATCATAATCCCAAAACAGATACTTATCATATTCATCCCTATTATCAACCAAATCAATACCCCAATTAACTTTGGTATATCCTTGGCTTTCAAGAGATGCTGCCTCTTCTTCAGACACTATTTCAAACAACCCTTTTATTGCTAAATTGGTAGCAGGAGTCGAACTTCCATAATTCAATCCCATTTCTTCCCAATTATCCTTTTGTCCGCGCCATCCCGGATAAAGCACCGGATCATTGACCTTGTCTGTCGGACACTGTGCTGTCAAACGATGACCATATATAGTTTTTGCATCAACTAACTTTGTCCATATATAAGCAGAAATGATATTACCATTTTCAAACTCATAATAACCTTTAGTTGCCAAACCATCCATCATAGCTTTAGTCATATCTTTGATTCTTTTTATATCTTCCGGAAGATAACCAGAACGAATCAATGTCCAACGACGATCACCTTCACCTGCATATTCAAACCCCCGTTCTTCAATAATCGCACGAACTAAGTCATTACCAAAAGATGCAATAAAAGCATCTGTGTTAGCCAAACCTTGCGGGAACGAACGTTCACGAACCGTTTTTAAATACTGTTTACCTGTAACTACATCACCTAATGCCGCACATACTTCCGCATAGCCCAAATAAACTTCAGACATACGCATATACGGACCATTGATACCTGATTTACGTTGTGCTGCCACCCATGGATTAGCCTGACGATTCTCATCCCATTTATTCAATGTCAAGCCACCGCCTTCAGCTTTTGAGTTGGGGACAAAAGGAATTAACTTCTCAACCCCTTTACCATTACTGCCGGTCATAGTAATGCTCACATCACGACGCATATCATTCGGATCAAAGACTCCATAAAAATAAGCAGGATTTATACGTCCCTGTCCATAGCTCTTACATGGATACGCAGCCTTTGAGCCACCAGACGAAGGACGACCGAAAGAATAGGGGCGACCATCATTTCCACCACCTTGCTGCATGGGATATTCATAAATAGACTCATCCGCATAAATAGCATCATCCATATGCATCTGTTCAAAGAAATACTGGTACGGATTATTAAAAGTACGTCCGGATTTATCCGAGGCACCCCGTGGATCAGTCAAATGAAACAGTGCATTACCCGGATCAGCCAACAAAGCCTCGTAGTATTTTTTAGCTATTGAGTACAAGTCTTGCCAGTCAGAACGACGTCCATAAGTAGCTCCATTATTTTCTTTCCCTTTGGTTTCAAATGTCATGCTTTCCCCTTTTCCGTTCACACGTTTGATATCGCCACGACGAGTCTGATATCCAGCTGCATCCAAACACATTCTTCCAATCAAAGCCTGCACATAGGTTTTAGAAAAATAATTTTTATTAGCAGCAGCAATGCCGGGAATGGAACCGATGGTGTACATCAAAGGCTCCACTTTCTGCAAATCTTCAATGCATACATCATAAATAGAATCACGGGAAACCAAACCTTTAGGCACAACACCATAAACGCCAACGTAAGGAACATCTCCAAAATTTTTACACAGTTCACGGTAAGCCGTAGCACGCATAGCTACCGCCTCACCATACATTTGCCCCATCTCTGATTGTCCACCATTGATGATCGATTCAAAATTTTCCGCATTTTCCATGGATGTTATCACCGCATTGGCCTTGCTTACAACCGCATACAAGCTAGCATAAATATCATTCTCCTTCAAATACGAAGTCAATCCATAACTACTTGCATATGTACCGTTTTGATAAAGACATTCCGGATAATGGCGTCCCAACTGATTAGAGAAAGACTCCGGATGCCGTTCTATATCAGACCCGGCAATATCAGCAGCATAAAACAATCCATCGCCAAAAACCTTATTCTGCGCACAATCCCTCCACTGTTCATAAGCACCGTCTAATGCGGCACGTGCTGTTGTCGGATTAGAAAAGACAAAATCCGAATCTACAATAGAAGGAGAGCCAACCTCCAAATAATCACTACATGCTGTAGTCAAAAACATTCCAGCAAAGAAAAGGGTCGAATATACTATTTTTTTCATACGATTCATCTCCATTAATTAGAAAGTTAAATTAACACCAAAGGTATAAGTTCTAGCCTTAGGATAAGACTGGTAATCAAAATAAGGTGTAGGGAAACCATCCTTACCATCAGTCTTCGTGTTTACATCCGGATCTATACCAGAATATCCATCAATACAGAACAAATTACTTCCTGTAAAGTACACACGTGCATTCTGTAATCCAATCTTATTCATCCAATTTTTCGGGAAAGTATAACCTACTGTCAATGTATTCAAACGCAAATAAGACGCATCTTCAATAAATTTAGAACTTACGATTCCATATTCAGAAAAGAAAGAACTGTAGTTTGTATTCGCGTTAAGAGCCGCCAAAGCTGTAGGATCTTTCACCAGCATCAAGTCACCGTTTGTATCGACATCATAATATTTGAAAGTTTCAGAAACGAACTTCAAACGATTCTGACCAGCGGAATTGTCTTTATTTCCCATCAAGGAATGCATTGCATTGGCATTATACACATCACCACCAATCTGATAAGTAAAGCCTACAGAAAAATCGATTGCCTTCCAATTACCGTTAATTGTAAAACCACCTGTATGTTGTGGCATAGCTTCGCCGATAATCGTTTTGTCATCCTCGTCCACAACACCATTACCTGTTGTATCTGCAAATTTAGGCATACCCGGTACGGCGGTTTGTCCATCTGCTGCCAGTACTTTAACTCCATCCGGATAATTCACAATACCTTGAATATCCGGAATGCCTGGTTTCAATGTGTATTTACCATCCGCATAAGTAAAATCATCAATCGTATAATATCCTTCAGATTTAAAACCTTGGATCGTACCTACAGGATGCCCCTCACGGATAATATAATCATAAGCAGGCTTAGCCATAGATGAACCCCAATCATTCATAGCTCTCGTATCTGCCAAGACCCCATCCATCAGTTCGTCAATATTATTCTTATTATAATTATAAGTCAAGTTTACACCTAAATTAAAATCTTTACCACGAACAATGTCAAAGCCTAAAGCCAATTCAACTCCCTTATTTGAGGTTTTACCTACATTTTGGAACTGATAGCTATAACCAGACGCTGCATCAATAGGCACTTTCATTAAAATATTTTTTGTCGTATTCCAATAATAGTCCAAACTACCACGAACCCAATTATTAAAGAAACCAAAATCAACACCTAAATTACGACTAATAGTAGTTTCCCATTTCAAATCAGGATTTCCTTTCATATCACCAGGCACATAAGTGGTAACCTTTTCACCATCCACTGTAATTTGTTCTGTTTTCCATGTTTCTCTCCATAAAGAAGCATCAATATTATCAGAACCAGAAGTACCATACGATACACGAAGTTTCAGATTATCCAACCAATCTCTTGTATTTTCCATGAAAGCTTCATCTGAAATTCTCCATGCTGCAGCTGCTGCCGGGAAATACCCCCACTGATGACTAGGTGCAAATTTAGAAGAACCATCAGCACGGAATGTAGCTGTCAAAAGATACTTACCTTTATAAGAATAATTAGCACGACCAAACCAAGATAAAGTATGATTAGGAGTACCTATCTCACCTTTAAAATAATCTTGTCCCAATGAAGGAGTAGTCATATTAATCATACCAAACGCATCATCCATTGTAAATCCTTCAGGATACCCTACACCATATATTTCAGTGTAATCTGACTTTGAAGCCAAGACCTCATTACCAACCAAGAAAGACAAATTATGATTATCTCCAAGTCCCTGTACTTCATAATTCAAAGTAGTTGCCCAACGCACACCGTAACCATCACTTTTCTTCAATTTAGCAGAACTATTATCTTTTTCTGTCTGTCCTGCATTCCATGTCTTTTCCTGGTTCCAATTACGATTTAACGATAGCTCCGTCTTTGCCGTCAAACCTTTAATAACATTCCAAGTTAAAGCACCTTTTGCACGGATACGGTACATGTTTTTTATATAATCTACAGTATTCAAGTAATACAAAGGATTACTAGTTTCTTCCATATTTGTATCACCTTGACCAAATCCAGCGGTAAAAGAAGCATCCCCCAAAGGATTATCCACAGGACGATAAGTGTAAGCAGAGGTTGCATTACCAAAACCAGAACCATTAATTTCTATTTCACTATAACGTAAATCAAAGTCCGCAGTTAACTTTTTATTAATCTTTTGCGTCAATTTGAAATTCGCATTCCAACGTTGGAAACCAGACTTCACACGGATACCTTCATCATCCATATAGTTAACTGATGAATAAAACTTAGTTTTGTCTGTGCCACCAGATAAAGATACATCATGATTCCAAGAAGACGCAGTCTGCATCAAATCATTTATATAATTATGAGTGGTCATATTTTTATATTCATTCAAATGATTTCCATACTTGGATCCTAATCCAAAATATCTGGCAACTCCATCCCCATAAGAATCCCCCAGACTCTTCATATATGCCCATGTATTATATACATAATCATAAGGATCCATAGTTTCCAATAATTTTGGATTCTCCTTCATCTGATAATACATATTATACTTGACGGAAACCCGGCCATCCTTGCCTCCCTTAGTAGTAACCAATATTACACCGTTAGCACCACGGGCACCATAAATAGCCGTAGAAGCAGCATCCTTTAACACATCAATACTTTCGATATTGTCAGCAGGAATATCATCAATGCCACTAACTTGAACACCATCTACAATGAATAAAGGATCATTAGACTGGGTGATAGAGCCACCACCACGAATACGAATAGACATACCTGCACCCGGACGACCGTCTTGAGAAGTCACACTTACACCAGGCAATTGTCCTTGTAAAGCCTGTGCGACATTGGCAACTGGATTAGCCGCTAATTTTTCTCCAGTAACAGAAGCGACAGAACCAGTCAAATCACGTCTTTTCACCGTGCCATAACCAATAACAACGACTTCATCCAAAGTCTTGTTATCTTC
>DXLM01000114.1 GCA_019414725.1 Bacteroides sp. | reverse complement strand
CTCATAGCTTTAGAAAACAAATCCCTATTTGAACAATTCGATGGTATTTTTGCCGATGGCTCTTTACTGGTTTCTGCCATAAGATTAGTATACGGAAAGCGAGTGACCAGACGTAGTTTTGATATGACCTCCCTTGCTCCCGAATTGTTGAATTACCTCATGGAAAGCCGTAAAACGCTCTATATCGTAGCCTCGGGTCAAGAACAAGTGGAGTGTTCTGTGAGGATATTTCAAGAGCAGTATCCGGAGTTACGCATTGCAGGGTTCAGGAACGGATATTTCTCTTCGGATGCTGAAATGAATAAGGAAGCTTCTCATATAGTCGAATTAAATCCGGATTTTCTGATAGTAGGTATGGGGGCCTTGATGCAGGAAAAGTTTCTGCTTAAGGTAAAAAAGATGGGTTACCAAGGCATCGGCTTTACGTGTGGTGGCTTTGTTCACCAAACGGCAATGAATAGGATGCACTATTATCCGAACTGGGTTGATAAGATGAATTTGCGTTTCGTTTATAGAATGTATAAGGAGAAACATACACGTACAAGATATCTGCAAGCTGCATTCTTGTTTCCGGTACGCTTTATCGGGGAAAGAATTTTCGGATGAAAGAGCAGACTTTGCTTATTGCCATGTAAATAATGGAGAATGGCAACAACAGGACGAAGATAGCAGTAGGAATAATTTTTCCGAGTATTTTTAATACATCTGTTTTCATGCTGCAAATATAAATTAAAATTCATAGAATAGTGAAATTAAGAACTCTAATATTTCTGGGGGGACTCTTTGGAGGAATGAATGTTATCAAAGGGCAGGCTTTTTATGGTACTACAGGACTACTTCATGCACCTACTGCCGTTATGCAGAAAGATAAAACCGTTATGCTGGGAGGAAATATGCTGGATGTAAATATACTTTCCCGATATTGGGTGAGAAGTGAATATCATCCCTATACCTATAACTATTATATAAATTGTACTTTGTTTCCTTGGCTGGAAGTAGCATATACTTGTACGTTGGTAAAGGGGATACATGGTTCTTCTTATTGGCCTCAGCAAACTTGGGGCAGGTTTACCAATCAGGACAGATCGTTTCATTTCCGGTTGAGGGCATGGAAAGAAGGCTGGTGGAAGGCTTGGACGCCTCAGGTAGTGATTGGTGCGAATGATCCGGGAAGCCATTCTTCAAATGGAGGTGGAGACATAGATTGGGGGGGCGGTGGTAGCGGAAACCACAATTACTTGACACGTTATTATCTGGCGGCAACGAAACATGTTGAATTTAGTGGAATAGGTACAGTGGGGGTTCATGTAGCTTGGGTTATCGGTAAAGCTATGAGTGATGTGCATTATAGCCGTCCTGCTGCAGGGATAAACTTTCACTTTGGCATAAAGGGCGAAGGTTTCTGGCAGAAAGCTCTGAATGGATTTAATCTGATGGCGGAAGTGTGTCCCGGACATGCGGAAGATCTGCATACAGCAACTTATACTGTGAATGTGGGTGGAACTTATTCAATATGGAAAGACCATATCAATCTTATTGCTGAACTGAATGACGGTAAATTTTTTAGCGGAGGTATATTCTTTAAATTACATCTCAAATAACTGACTTGATTTCTAGTGGATGAAGCATTATAAGAATAGCCGGAATCACTTGGAAAAAGTAGTTCCGGCTATTCTTATATAACGATATTTGTATGTCCTGTTTTTATTATCCTACAATGTATTTAGCATTCTTGCCGCTTATTTTACGAATGAATACCACAAGCAGCCATGATACGCCAAATGCTACGACTGCGGCAGCGGGAATTTGTAAAGGCACGGGAACACCGATATTGCGCATCAGGACTACACCCGGACCTGTGAAAAAATAATGTATCATATAGATGCCAAAACCACATACGGTCAAGTTTGCCAGCATACGCTGGATCAGTTCTGAGCGTACTTTTACTTTCTTGGCTATGAGGAAGAAAGGGATAGTCATCATAATCACATTCAAAGAATTATAGGTGAAGAACAGTTCCAACATTTCATCAGTGCATTGTGGTAATGCGGTCATGTGGCGGAAACCGAAGAATGTGACCATGTAACCTGCCAGAAACATGGGGATACAGACTGACAGTGTCTTACTCCATGACCAGTCGTGGTTGCGCAGATAGTGTCCCAATAGCAAGTACCCGTTGAATCCGGCAAAATAATAGAGCATATTGAACGAGTTCCACGCACAGCCTCCCCAAATGTATGGGGATACGAACTGATAATAATAAGGTAACAAGCCGGTTATTCCCCATGCGACAAGAAACCATAGTTTGGCTTTCTCCGAGGCCTTTTCTACCCATGCGGAGAAAATAGGAAGGTATAGATATAATCCGATAAGCAGATAGATATACCACATATGTACGTCTAATAAAGAGAAATTGAGAGGCATTTCTGCTATATAACCCAATGATACGTTGAGTGACTGACGGGCGGCTTCTTCACCGCTATAAGGGAAAAAGTCAAGGATTATTTCAGGATTAAGTCCCAACAATCCTGTAAACCAGGGAAATAAATTATAAATGACACTCCAGATAAGGAACGGCCAGAATACACGGCTGATTCTTTTTTTGTAGAAAGCGGATATTTCGCCACGTACGGGGAGCAGCAATGCTCCTGTAATCATGACAAACAGTGGGACACACGGACGGAGAAAGGCTCCGTAGGCGGCTCCCCAGAATTTGATTTCATCAATGTTGGCTGGCGGTTCGCCGGGGTAAAAGTTGAACGGGTCTGCACTATGGCAGCAAACTACGGTGAACATGGCTACCAAACGAACGACATCCAGCCATACCACATGTTTTCTTGTGGTGTTCATAGCAATAGGTTGATTCATAATTTAATTTTTGATTTGACAGGCACAAAGGTACGCTTTCTCTGAGGATTATTTCTTGCTTTGGAACAAAAAATAAAAAGAACTATCCGCAATCATACTACAAAATGAGAATCCTCCCACTGCAAGAGTCACAATCATTTGTCTTTTGCAGGGGGAGGAATTCTATTTAGGGTTAGAGGGTTATTTTAGTCCTCTGTTCTTCAACAAGGGATCAATACCGGGTTCTTTGCCACGGAAATTGACATATATGTCCATCGCATCGTCAATGCAGCCGGGAGTGAGGATATATTTGCGGAACTTTCCTGCTACTTCTTGATTAAAGATATCGCCTGTTTCCTTGTATGCCTCGTATGCGTCACAATCCAGCACTTCTGCCCAAATATAACTATAGTAACCGGCAGTATATCCACCACCCATGGTGTGGTTGAAATAAGTGGTGCGATAGCGTGACGGAATTTGTTTCAGCAATCCGCGCTTACCTAATGTTTCTGCTTCGAACTGCATAACGTCCATATCATCGGGAATTTCTTTTAATACATGATAATCCATATCCAGCAGGGAAGCAGCTAAATATTCAGCCGTAGCGAAGCCTTGTCCGTATTTGCCACTCTTGTCCATTTTTTCAACCAGTCCGGCAGGAATAACTTCACCTGTCTGATAATGTTTGGCATATACATTCAATACCTCCGGTTCAAAAGCCCAATGCTCATCTATCTGTGACGGCAGTTCTACAAAATCACGCGGAACACTAGCCACACCATAATAATGTACATCTTTGAAAAGATTATGTAAAGCGTGTCCGAATTCGTGGAACAAGGTATTCGCTTCATCTGCACTGAGCAAAGCGGGTTGTCCGGCTGCCGGTTTGGTAAAGTTGCATACCACGGTTACTACAGGAGCCACTTTCTTGCCGTCCTTGTAGGTCTGTGAACGATAGCTTCCGCACCATGCGCCACCTTTCTTGCTGGCACGCGGAAAGAAGTCCATATAGAGTACACCTAGATGAGAACCGTCTTTGTCCTTACATTCGAATGCCTGTGCATCGGGATGAGGGAGGGGAAGATTGTCCAGCTGGGTGAAAGTGATACCGTACAGTTTGTTGGCAACATAGAACACACCGTCACGTACGTTTTCCAGTTTCAGATAAGGACGTACCTGATTTTCATCCAAGTCGAATTTGGCTTTCTTGGCTCGGTCTGCATAATAACGCCAGTCCCAACCTTCGGCTGTGAAGGTTTTTCCGTCTTTCTTTATTTCGGCATTGATATCTGCCAGTTCTTCTTTGGCTTTGGACAGAGTAGGTGTCCAAATCTGGTCTAATAATTTATATACGGCATCCGGTGTTTTCGCCATACGTTCTTCCAGTGCAAAGGAAGCATAGTTTTCATATCCCATCAGCTTGGCTTTTTCCAGACGGGCCTTGAGCAGTTTGCGTACCACTTCCTTGTTGTCGTATTCATTTCCGTTATTTCCTCTGTTAATGTATCCTTTGAATATCTTTTCGCGCAGGTCTCGGTTATCGGCATATTGCAGGAAAGGCATGACGCTGGGATTATGCAGGGTGAAAATCCATTTGCCTTCCATGCCTGCTTCTTTAGCTGTTTCGGCAGCACTGGCAATCAGGTTTTGGGGTAATCCGGCTAAGTCTTCTTCTTTGTCCACGATCAATTGGAAAGCATTGGTTTCCTTCTGCATATTTTGGCCGAAGGTGAGCTGTAACATGGAAATCTCACTATTTAATTCACGCAGTTTTTTTTGACTTTCGGCATCCAGGTTGGCACCTCCACGTACAAAATCTTTATAGGTTTCTTCCAACAACTTCTTTTGCTCTTTGTCCAAATCGCCGGGATTTTCATAGACAGCTTTGATGCGTGCAAAAAGTTTTTCATTTAAGGCGATGTCATCGCTGTGTTTTGATTGTAGTGGAGAGAGTTCACGGCTCAGTGCGTCCATTTCATCATTGGTATTGGCGCTTTTCAGTCCGTAGAATACGGTGCTGACTTTACGAAGTAACGCTCCGCTTTGATCCAGTGCTGCAATGGTATTCTGGAAAGTGGCGGGTTCGGGGTTGTTCACTATAGCGTCAATCTCTTTCTGTTGTTCTTCCATGCCCTGCAAAAAGGCGGGTTTGTAATGTTCCATCTTGATTTGGTCGAAAGGAGGAACCTGGAAGGGAGTTGTGTACTCTGAAAGGAATGGATTTCCGGTAGGGGCTGCCTGTTTCCCTTGCGAACCGCAACCGCTTAATATGGCAACCGCACAGGCTGCCAAAAGAATGTGTTTCATAATAATTTGTTTTATATAGGTGATAATGCAAAGATAGTAAAATAAGGCAAATTCCAATAAGTTTGAAGCGTAGAACTATTTGTTTGTTTTCATAGTCTGTCTAATTATCATACATCATTGTCTAATAATTAGACAGACTGTTTCTTTTTGCTATTTTTCAATGTGTTGTTAATCAGTTATTTGTTTGCGTGGCACGGTTTTGGCATTTATATTATAGAGAACGAATTATAGAAACTTTAGTTTCTTATACACTTTATGGGAAGTAACGTTGTGAAACGGGACTTCTCTCTTTTAAAATAATAATAATTAAAAACACGAAATATGAAACAGATTTATTATGTCATTCAGGCTTTGATACATGGA
>DXLM01000113.1 GCA_019414725.1 Bacteroides sp. | reverse complement strand
TTTATAATCAGATTCATCCTTAAAAGATCTTATCCATATCTCTAAACCTTTCCTGCCCCATGGTTAAGGGTTTTCTTCCTGTTTGTTTTATCTCCGCAAGCCTTTGGAGTTAACTCCATAGCCTTGGGAGATAACTCCAAAGCTTATGGAAACAACTCCAAAGGCTATGGAGATAGAATACATCCGTATAAAAAGGCTTAATCAGGGAAGAGAAAAGGCTTATGCAACAGGAACGAATGTGATATGTTGTTATTACGGCAGCAGAAAGATCGAACCGTTTAAAAATTCATGTCAACTCTTTTCACACGCAGGAGGTATATACTGAATCTAAAGAAAGATATGAACAGGAAAATAAGAAGTAGGCCCCGTTAAATTTCTTCCCCCCTTTATCTTATAAATTGAACCACATAGTTCCATTAAATAAAAATCCCCTTCAACCGTAACTGAAGGGGATTTCACTATATAATAAAGTATTATTAATAGCTTCCTCGCATATTCGAAGCACTACATTTCACTGTAGAAACAAGTTCTTTGTCATTTTCTCCCTTTGCAGTCACCTTAACTACAATAGTATCACTCTTAGGTACTACTTTATTGAAAGTTTCGTAAAATTTCATATCATTAAAAGGCATATGGAAACTAATCAAAGCACCTCCTGTCTGATAAGCATCATCAGCCCCTTTGGTCTGTCGAAGTCTTGTCACCAATGTATCCTCCTTGGCTTCTACAGCATATAAATGGAAATCATTCATGTTCAGCTGTTCTTTAGTTTTAAAGGTAAAAGGTACGTTGACATATCCATTTATAGCCCATATCTTATTATTAGAATCCTCCAATGACACTAGTGCATACTCATTTTTCAATGTATCAGCCTGAACATTAAAATCTTTATAATTCAAAATAGCTATTAGGCCAACTTCACTTACCTTATAAGACTTTTTCCCCTCTGTAATCGCTTCTCCTTCCATCAGTTTGATCCCTACCTGCACACGCTTGTAATAACTGCCATCAGATGCCTTAAGACCGGCCAATACACTTGAAGCCACTGGAGTATAAGTATATCCCCATGCATCTCCTTTCAGGACAGGTCCACCAAAAATACTACCATCTTCCACAGTAACGATCTCATAAAGATCATAATTGGGGCCGCTATCACCATCATTCAAACAAGAACTAAAAGTAAACACCGATACTAACCCAGCAAATATTGCTGCCAATTTCATTTTTTTCATTTTCTTCTTTATAATTATTAGGGTTTGCAAAATTAAATAAAAGAATCGGTTTCCAAGAAAGAAACTTAATTCTTTTTATTGTTTTAATGATTAAATGAAAAATTGGCTTAAATACTGCGTCGCCACTTGTCTTTTAACATTATTTTTTATTCATGTTTCATCCTCTGATAAGACTTGCTTTATCTTTTGTTTTAACTATTTTTTTCACCGAAATTCACTTGTAGCCTATCCGCCATTAACCCATTAATAAAAATTAATACATAAAAGAACAAGCAGTTGGGCTATAGTACCACTTTATTTCCTATCTTTGAAACAAAACAACTTAATAACAATAAAACCTAAGATATTACATGATACCTATACATTATTTTTGCCGATAAGATCAATTTCCATTCCTACCGATTCGGTAAAATGAACTATTTATGAACGCTGTATTCTTCAACGAATACATCCAAACAAGCCCTAGATTTATGACCGATTTCACCCCGTGGACACTCTTTGTCGATACAGGCATCATCTCAGTACTGCTACTGCTCGGCAAACTCATGAGAGTAAAAATAAGATTCATCCAAAGGCTGTTCATCCCCCCCAGCCTGTTGGCCGGGTTTATAGGACTGTCCTTGGGACCTCACGGTTTCGGCATCATACCTCTTTCCACCCAAACAGGAACTTATGCCGGCATATTGATAGCCTTCATTTTCGGCGCTCTCCCCCTCATCTCACAAAAGGCAGCCAAAAGAGATGCAGACAATATAGGCAGCATGTGGGCATATTCACAGGCAGGAATGTTGTTGCAATGGGCTTTTGGAGGACTGTTGGGATTGCTTGTCCTGAACCGGATATGGCCCTTGAACCCTGCCTTCGGCATCACTATGCCAAGCGGCTATTGCGGCGGGCACGGTACAGCAGCAGCCATCGGACAGGCTTTCAGCCAGTTCGGATATGACGAAATTCTAACTTTGGCCATGACTGCCGCCACCTTCGGTATCGTAGCGGCAGTCATTATCGGACTGATCATCATAAAATGGGGGACAAAGAAAGGGCACACCTCCTTCCTCGCCAATTACGATGACCTTCCTCACGAATTACAGACAGGCCTGTTGCCCGGCGACAAACGGGAAAGCATGGGTGAAAGTTCTTGCTCTTCCATCTCCATTGACCCGCTGACCTTCAATCTTATCATCGTAGCAGTGATAGCATTAGGCGGATACTGCATCAGCAAAACAGTATCCCACTTTATGCCGGGGTTTGAACTGCCGGTATTCAGTTGTGCATTTGTGGTAGGTATATTCATCAAAAAGATATTCGACAAAACAAGAACCAGTGATTATGTCTGCCCGCAAACCATAGGCCACATCAGCGGAGCCTTTACCGATTTTCTGGTAGCTTTTGGAATTGCTTCCATTAAAATATCTGTTGTAATAGAGTACATCATACCCTTATTAATTCTGTTAGTTTCAGGATTAATCGCAACCCTGATTTATGTTCTGGTCATGGCCCGCAAACTAATGAAAGAATGTTGGTTCGAGAAAGCTATCTTCACATGGGGATGGTTTACAGGAACTATGGCTATGGGCATCGCATTGCTCCGCGTTGCAGACCCCAAAATGCGCAGCCGATGCCTGGATAACTATGCACTGGCTTACTTGTTCATCGCCCCGGTAGAGATTTCTCTGATAACTTTCGCTCCGGTAGCTTTCTTGAACGGTTACGGGCTGGTGTTTACGGGAATCTGCCTGGCGGCAGGACTTGCCGTACTGGCAACCGCTTATATCAAAGGTTGGTTTATCAGGAAACAATAAATGGAATGACACCGGAATAACAAGACAAAAAAAGTAAGTTAACTTGCTTGACCAAGCAACATAGGTTCGTCAGACAACGAACGTATCTTACTTAACTATTGAAGCCAACTTACTTTTTTTATATCAAAACGCATGAGCTTATACCCGACAAAGTACGCAAAAGTCCTTGTCATACAATCTCCGCAAACTCCTCAATATGATTGTCCACATATTCTGCAATCCGGGCAGTTACCGACTCTTCCATATCCATGAACTGCTCTTCCAACTCATCAAAGGCCTCGTATTGCTCATACATTGCCATAAATTCCTCATCATCCCTGTCCTTTTCCAAATCAGCACGGTTCTCATCATATATTTTCTTCGCGCTATAAATCAATTTGGCAAATTCTTTCGCTCCAAACTGCCGCATTGCTTTTGCAAAAGGATTATCAAAGATATAAGGTCCAAAACCATTCTGTATCAATTGTACAAAACCACCTTCATTTATTTCTTCACGCAAGAAATGATACCCCAACAATGAATGCTGGTAACCATTGAGCAAAGGCATTGTTTCCGCATTGACAACACCTCCTGTCACCTCCAGGTATTTATCTATAAACACCTTCAAGAAACCATCCATGCCCTCTTCCGCACCTCGGCGCAAAGCTTCGTCCGTAATTGCTATTTTATTTGCTTCCATTCCTATCATTATAATATAGGTACAAAGATAGAAATTTCATCGGAAAGAAAAAACATTTTGGCAACTCTAGTTTGCAAAATGCTGTCCTGCAATAAATTTATTTTATTTAAAGATAAAAAGTGACGGGCAACAAGTTGCAGAAAAGAATAAAACGACTAACTTTGTAGGCGAAAAGAATAACCAATCTTTTCACGTGGTTACGAATATTTATTTTATTACCAAAAAACGTAAAGAATATGACTTATTCACACGAAGTAGAACACATGTGTGTTGTGAAGAAAGGTCCCAATCACGGACCGGCTCCTATTCCTGAAGAAGGAAAGTGGGTAAAATCAAAAGAAATTAAAGACATCTCTGGTTTGACACACGGTATTGGCTGGTGTGCTCCTCAGCAGGGTGCTTGTAAACTAACCCTTAACGTAAAAGAAGGTATCATCCAGGAAGCATTGGTAGAAACTATCGGTTGCTCAGGTATGACTCACTCGGCTGCCATGGCTGCTGAAATCCTTCCGGGAAAGACTGTATTGGAAGCATTGAACACCGACTTGGTTTGTGACGCTATCAACACAGCAATGCGCGAACTATTCCTTCAAATCGTTTACGGACGTACTCAGTCAGCTTTCTCGGAAGGCGGTCTGATTATCGGTGCCGGTCTGGAAGACTTGGGTAAAGGTCTTCGCAGCCAGGTAGGTACTTTGTATGGTACTTTGGCTAAAGGTCCCCGTTACCTTGAAATGGCTGAAGGTTACATCAAGAACGTATTCCTGGATAAGAACGATGAAATCTGCGGTTACGAATTCGTTCACATGGGTAAGTTCATGGACGAAATCAAGAAGGGTACTGATGCTAACGAAGCGTTGAAGAAAGTTACAGGTACTTACGGACGTGTAACTGAAGAACAGGGAGCTGTTAAGAAAATTGATCCACGTCACGAATAATTATAAGGAGGAAAGAATATGATTAGAGAAGTAAAATTCGAAAGCCAAGACCGTCGTATCAAACAGATCATTGCTGCTTTGAACGAAAACGGCATCAAAGACATCGAAGAAGCTAACGCAATCTGCGAAGCTGCCGGACTTGATCCTTATAAAACTTGTGAAGAAACTCAGCCTATCTGTTTCGAAAATGCCAAGTGGGCTTACGTAGTAGGTTCTGCCATTGCATTGAAGAAAGGTTGCAAAAACGCTGCCGAAGCTGCCGAAGCTATCGGTATCGGTCTGCAGGCATTCTGTATTCCGGGTTCTGTAGCCGACGACCGTAAAGTAGGTATCGGTCACGGTAACCTGGCTGCTATGTTGCTGCGCGAAGAAACTAAATGTTTCGCATTCCTGGCAGGTCACGAATCATTCGCTGCTGCCGAAGGTGCTATCAAAATCGCCGCAAAAGCAGACAAAGTACGTAAAGAACCTCTGCGTTGTATCTTGAACGGTTTGGGCAAAGACGCTGCACAGATCATCTCTCGTATCAACGGATTTACATACGTTCAGACTGAATTCGATTATTTCACAGGTGAACTGAAAGTAGTTCGTGAAATCGCTTATTCTGACGGTCCTCGTGCAAAAGTAAAATGCTACGGAGCCGATGATGTTCGCGAAGGTGTAGCTATCATGTGGAAAGAAGGTGTAGACGTATCTATCACCGGTAACTCTACTAACCCGACTCGTTTCCAACATCCGGTTGCAGGTACTTACAAGAAAGAACGTGTTCTTGCAGGTAAGCCTTATTTCTCAGTTGCATCAGGTGGTGGTACAGGTCGTACTCTTCACCCGGACAACATGGCTGCCGGTCCTGCTTCTTACGGTATGACGGACACTATGGG
>DXLM01000112.1 GCA_019414725.1 Bacteroides sp. | reverse complement strand
CGTTTTTCAGGTAGACTTCCCCGTTACAATCCACGCAAGGTGTATCATCGCTTTTCAGGTAGGCTTCCTTGTTACAATCCACGCAAGGTGTATCATCGCTTTTCAGGTAGGCTTCCCCGTTATTATCCATGCAGGGCGCATCATTACTTTTCGTGTAGATTTCCTCGTTACGATCCATGCAGGACGTATCACCGTTTTTCCCTTCGTTGATTCTGCCCCTTCCTATTGTAGACGCAGTTGCTTTTGCAGATGCTTTCACCGTACTTTTCTTACTGCTTCTCCCTCCCTTACTGCCGGCAGCGGCACGTTGCTCGGAAAGTTTGCTCTGATATCCCATCACCTCGTCCAGATACAGACATCGGAAATACCCGTCCTCTGTAATGAGAAACAAATCGAAGTCCTTAATAAGATGTTGCAGATTTTCCACGGTAGCTCCCCACTGATCGGCCAGCAAATCCAGTTCGTTAAAATCATGTTTGTATTCCTGCTGTTTTCGCAGAAACAATATCGTTTCAAGATACAACCCCAGCCCCATGCATTTCATGTCGGCATTCAGCTTCATCATTTTGTAATCCGACATCAAGCTGCAATTCAGCCGGATAAACTGCTCTGTATAATCCATTTCTTTTGTGTGTTAGTATAAATATAACGCAAAGGAACGCAAAATATAAATAGGGCGTTGCTCACAAAAACAGGCAATTGTTAATAAATATTTTCTATCTTTGCCGAGACATTTTGTAAGTAGCTATGATTATGCTATTTACAAATTATTATTTAATAATTTAATTTTTGGTAACATGAAAAAAATTTGAGATCATCAGCACTTGCATCAGTAATGCCGTGCGAAGAAGCGATTTAAACCCCAGCAACTTGAACGACAAAGGTGCGATAGGCCGATCCACCGCCACCAAAATTCGAGACGGAAAGATTGTGACTCCAAATTCTTACTTCAAACTGATGAAATGGATGGAAAAGGAGAAACCGGAGGTTTACAAAGAAGCCATGGAGCACATCCTGAAAGAACTGGGCAAGCTCAAAATGGAAGAGTAACCTCCCGGCTTCCCGGAAACGGGAATTTTCCCCGGTAAACGTGGGGAAACGGGAAACCGCCATAGAGCGCCTCTGTATGGAGACTGCCTCTATGGCGGTTTTTTACACCCAGGATGCATGGAGTTATAGTTATTTTATTTCCAACTATAAATCCTCCTTTTTACTCAAAAATTATTTTTCTTGTGACAGATAAATACAGAATTGCTGAATATTTACAACATTCACTTTGGGAAAATCTATATCTTTCAGCACATCATAATGATGGTCGTTGGTAACAATATAGTGCGCATTGGCCGAAATGGCACAATCCACAAACTTATTGTCATCAGGATCGACTGTAATCAGATTAAAGTGATAGAATGGAGTTATCAATTCAACAAACGGACTGTTCAATATGGTTTTCACCACATATTCCGCCGTTTCATTGTCGGTAAGTCTTTGCAGAATTTCTATATATTCCTCCAATATTTCATTGGATACACAGAGCTTGTTCTTTCCGTCCACAAAGGATTGCCACAAGACATGGTAACGACTCCTTTGAGGAATGCTTTGAATAAGACAATTCGTATCAAGAACCAACTTAGCCATTGACGTTATTTTAATGAATGGATATCCATTTCAGCTATTTCATCCAACTTTTTCTGGTCAAGAATTCCCTTATCCCAAAGTTCATCCAACTTTGTATTCATCCGTTTGGAATAATATTGAAAGAGCACCTCTTTCAATTCTTCCAGACCTTCCTGAGATTTATCGTAAGAAAACATTTCCAACAAATGCCTCTGTATGGGGTTGAATACTGTAGTTTCCATAATTATATCGGTTATAAATTCTATGCGAATATAGAATTTATAATGATAATATCCAAAATGTTTCTCATTAATTAACGCCTATGAAATATGACTCGATAAATCTTGCAACAATATCTCCCTTACATCCGATGTTCAAAATGTTGTAGAGTAAAATCTATTCCGGAGATCCTAATCGGATAATCTTTTTTATCATTTCAGATGGATTTTGAAGTAAATGCCACCGGAGAAGTATTTCCCGTTGTTCAGTTCGGCAATCAGGTTGATGTGGTCTTTCCAAAGCTGGTAGTGCGCCCCGATGTTCACTGTGCGGGCGTCATATTCGGCCATCAGGTTAAGATTATTTACAACTTTAATCAAAGGCTGGTCACCGAGTAACTGAAAACGGAAGTTTGTGCCGAATGAAGGACGTTTATAATGCTCTATACCTTTGGCATTACCATATACAAATGCGGCATGAATACCCCATTCACCTATATTCTGAACATCCAAATGTTTGGTTACAGCCAGATAATAACGTGTTGCGTAATTATTGGAACCGCTTGTATTACCGGACACCAATCCCCCACCACCATGATCGGCATGAGAGGTGGGGTCGTCCAGACCAAGGACTATTTGCGGTGTCCACTCCTTCCACCACCCTTCTTTCCAAAGGCGCAGACGCGCACTGAAAGCCCGGTCCTGATTCGTGAATTTTCCCCAAGACTGTTCCGGGAAATAAGTAGAGCCATGATCCGCATGTACCAATGTACAGATATACGACACCTCCAGCCAAGGGAAAATAGTAATATTAATGTAATAATTGAAGGTATACCCCACTTCACTGCTACGAAAATGGGTGGATAACGGATGAGTATTCAAATAGTTTCCACCAAACAGAAAAGTTTTATCACGCTGCATATCAGCCGTGGGAGCATGAAGCAGTCCGGTAGTTCCCAGCAATGCCTGGGCATCAGCCCATAAGGAAACACTACACCAAAAAACGAGCAATAAGATTCTTTTCATCAAGCTACTCCTTACATATATTCCACATGAACAACAGATTGCCGATAATGTAACGTTTCCACATCCGGCGGGGTTCTTTCAATAACCGGTAACACCATTCCAGAGAATGCCTTTGCCACCAGGCGGGAGCACGCTTTACCGTTCCGGCATAGAAATCGAAAACAGCACCTATCGTTCCGCAATGGCAATGGATTTTCAATTCATGCCAATGCGTGTACGCCCATTTCTCCTGCTTGGGGGCAGTCATCCCTATCCAGAGCAAATCAGGATTTGCCTTGTTGATAGCTTCGACTATCGCCCGATTGTCCTCTTCCGAAAACTCCGGCTTATAGGGTGGCGAATAGGTTTCCACTTCGATGTTGGGATAATCCACTTTCACACGCTGTTTTATCAATGCCAATACTTTTTCACTGCTGCCCATGAAAAAACATTTTCCTCCGATAGCATTCAGCTTGTTCATCTCGAACTCGAACAGATTCCAGCCGGCAATACGCTCTGTAGGTTTGGATCTTGCATTCAGCCAACGACACGCCTTGACAATACTTGCTCCGTCGGGGATTAACACATCTCCCTGCTGCAAAGCTTCGGCAAAGGGCTTGTCTTTCTGGGCGGTGTTGTAGGAATGGGCATTGATGGTGTTGATCAGGAGTTTGCCGGAAGGCAAAGTGGTCAGCCCTCGATGGCTTTCCAACAAGGGTAAGTTTTTTAACTTCAATAACATGGATATTGTAGTTCTACCTTTAAAAATTAGTTTTCTTTTTCCTTTTGAGGAAGATTTTGGGATAATATATCCAGCATTCTGTGCTCAAATTGTTGTAGAGTAAATTCACGACAGAATTTATCATAACCGGCATTTCCCATTTTAACTCTTAATTCCTCATCATCCAACAACTTCGCAATACAATCAGCCAACGAATACGGATTCTGTTTTTCAAAAATCAAACCATTTTCTCCATCTTTCACCATATCGGGGATGCCGCCTTCATTGGTTGAGATGACCGGCAATTTATATTCCATGGCTTCTAAAATGACCAAAGGGAAACACTCATTCATTGTTGGAAGAATGAATATATCTGCTTGTTGAAAAAAAGCATTTTTTTCTTCTCCTACTTTTCGACCGACATAAGCAACCCTATCATTCAAATCCCGTTTATCCACTTCTTCTGAAAACTGTACAGCATTAATCTCGGCTGTTTCTCCACCTACATACTGACAATTAAAAAGATACCCTTTTTCTTTCAATATTCTTAACGCATCAAGTAATACAAACACTCCTTTATTTATCAATAGATTAGAAAGAAAAAGTAGATAAGGGACTTCGTTTTTCCGCCTTGCTTCAAATTCTCCTTTACGTAAGTTTGGTATACCATTCGGACAAATATACACATCTTCTCTTTTTACATACTTGGCTATATCTTTATAAAGATTCTCTGCCAACAGAATTACTTTCAGATTGCTGAAAAAACGTTTATAAAAGAAGTTATAAACCCATTTACTCTGATAAACCGAAACGCCTTTATTGTGATAATGAGCTATGACTTTGCACCCCATACTTTTCAGCATCTGCACTACAATAAAGTCTTTAAAAAAGGCTTTTCCTCCGGCATTCGGAGTGATATAAACCAATTCGGGACGGATTTCTCTTACAACGTGAGAAATATGCTTTAGAAGAAAGAAATACTTCAACAGCTTTTTTAAACTTATATGCCCAATATCAGACAAACTTCCTGCTGTAGCTAAATTTATACAAAAACAATCGAAAGAAGAATTTACCAACTCACTTTCTTGAATGTATTTCCCCATCATGGCTGCGCCATGTATAGGTGGAGGAAGGTGAAGAATAAAAAGGATTTTAGGTTTCATCAACTATCAAAATCTATAAACAAAATACATTATCCGGCTAAAAATTCGCTTTATGATGGAATGATAACCAATAGCAGAACGAAATAAGGATGGATGGATAGACACATTTTCCGGATATGTAAACTCCTTTTTTGCCGAGTTATCAAATATACAATGAAAACGACTCCAGCGCTTACAGTTTGTACCTTTCCCATCAAAACCATCGTTTTGCACTTTGCTTGTAACAGGAAATAAGGAAACTTTTTTTTGTAAGAACTGAGCAAAACAAAAGCGAATAGCCCATGACTTATTCCTTCCACATTTCCAATCATTCAGCATCTTCCAACAATCGGAACCTCCCCATCGGTTAAATTCTTTTTTCAGTATGTGGTATTTATCGAAATTCTCCAACTCCCAATCCACACTATTCCAGCGATCAGCCCAAGTAGCCCATCCCCATGAACTACTACGAGTGCAGAAATAAGTATCATATGAATAATCTTTCGGCACTTTCACTTTATTAGAATATCCACAAATAGAAAACACACTCGTCTCTTCTTTGTACTTATCAAGACCTTGATTCATAAAAAAAAGAAAATTGGGTGCAAGAATAAGATCATCTTCCAAAACTATTGCTTTACCATATCGGTTGATAACTTCTGTTACACCTTTTATAACAGAATTACCAAGTCCTTTATTTTGCAATGCAAACTTATAATGAACCTCTTTAAACCCTGTTATAGATTTTACATAATCACGCACTTTTTCCACATTTTCCACTTCACCTTTTCGTTGGAAACGTGGTCCATCAACAAAAACATAAAGAACAGAATGTTTTGCTTCTTCATTCTGAAG
>DXLM01000111.1 GCA_019414725.1 Bacteroides sp. | reverse complement strand
TGTTGCTCAGGAACTTATAAAAATAATTATCAATTATGTTGCGGAATTAAGGTTATACAGAACGCTTCGAAAACTCCTACTGATGCTGCATCGTTGAATCAGGCTATAGGTCAGGCTAAGTTCTGGCGTGCTTATGCTTATTTTACGTTGGTACGCCTTTTCGGAGATATTCCATTGACACTGACCAATGAAAACGATGATTTCACTATGAAACCTAGCAGTGTAGAACAGGTATACGAGCAAATTGTAGCCGACCTTACTTCGGATGAATGTGAGGGACTACCCGCAAGTTATAAGAATGCACCGGCTTTTTTGAATGGTGTAAATGTATATGTAACCAAACAAGCAGTAGAGGCTACGCGTGCTGCTGTGTATATGGCTATGGCCGGATGGCCTTTAGAGAAAGGAACTGCTTATTATAAAAAAGCAGCCGATGAAGCCAGGAAGGTGATAGAAGGTGAACGTAATGGAACATATGATATTCGTATGGATGAGAATTTTTACGATGTATATGCCATGAGTAATAACTATAATAAGGAAACCATTCTTGGAATTAATTATTCTCCAAATGTAGACTGGGTGCAAGATTCCCAACTTACTTCATGTGATCAGTTTGAATCACTTGGTGGATGGGGAGATGCATGGGGAGAAATCCGTTTCTGGCAGAAATTTCCGGAAGGTCCTCGCAAGGATGCCACTTATGACCCACAGATTCTGAAACCCAATAAAGATGGAAACGGGTATGAACTGCATAACTGGTATGACAAATCAGAAGACGGTTGGGTGATTCCGGAATGTCATCCGATGTTCAGCGTCTTTTCTGTAAACTGGGAACCGTCGACAAAGACTAATATTGATGCTCCGTATGATTATACGTTGCCTGCAAGTCAGAATATGTGTAATGGGCATCGTCATCGTCTGATACGCTATGCAGAAGTGAAACTGTGGTACGCAGAAGCTGCTGCCCGTGCGGGAGAAAGCGATTTGTCATTGGCGAAACAATGTCTGAAAGACGTGCGTAAGCGTGGAATGGTAGGTGATACCTACGGAACAAAGAAAAAAACGTATGAAGACGATGGAAAATGGCAAGTTGTAAATGGAGTAAATATTGATGCAATGAATGCTTCACAGCTTGCTGAGGCTGCTTTAGAGGAACATGGATGGGAAGTTGCTGGTTATTGGGTTGCTATGGTAACTCGCCGGGCAGACCAGTTCCGTATGAAACTTCTACAGAAAACGTTTGAAGAACGTCAGGGCAATCCTGAAATTGAAATAGTGCCGGGAGTAAAGGTGAAAGAAGGTGTAGAAGTAAGCGGCTCATGGAATGATAAGATGGTATATATGCCTTATCCAGATACTGATTCGGCTAAAAATCCAAACCTTTAATTTAGAAGATGGTTTTCGGTTTTCAGTAAGGTATATTATATAATCGAGACTGTAGAGAGAGAAGGAGGTTCTACCGGATAAAATGCCGGGGAACTTCCTCTTTTCGTGTTTTTACTGTAGCAGTAAGCTTTGGGGATTTTATAATAAATATTCGAGTTTGGAAAAATTGTTTAGGCGTAGCTTGGAAATGTATTAGAACACTGCTGGATTTGTGCTATCTTTGTGCCTGAAATATTTTAACCTGTATGACAGATTACTTGAATGAACTGAATGAAAGTCAGCGTGCTGCGGTGTTATACAATGATGGTCCTTCTCTTGTTATTGCAGGAGCCGGATCGGGAAAAACCCGTGTGCTGACTTATAAGATAGCTTATCTGCTGGATAACGGTTATGAGCCGTGGTCTATTCTTGCTCTGACTTTTACCAATAAGGCTGCACGTGAGATGAAGGAACGTATTGCGCGTCGGGTAGGAGCGGAACGTGCGCGATACTTATGGATGGGGACTTTCCATTCTATCTTTTCACGTATTTTGCGTACGGAAGCGGCTGCCATTGGTTTTTCTGCAAATTTTACTATTTATGATGCCGCCGATTCGAAAAGTCTGATCAAGGCCATTATCAAAGAAATGCAGCTGGACGATAAAGTGTATAAGCCGGGAGTGGTACAGTCGCGTATCAGTAATGCCAAAAATCATCTGATGCTTCCCGATGCCTATGCTGCCAGTCGTGAACTTTATGAAAATGATCAGGCTGCTAAAATACCGGCTGTGCGCGATATTTACCGGAGATATTGGGAGCGTTGCCGGCAGAGTGATGCCATGGATTTTGACGACTTGCTGGTTTACACCTATATATTGTTTCAGACACATCCGGAACTGTGTGACAAGTATGCTTCTCGCTTCCGCTATGTTTTGGTGGATGAGTATCAGGATACTAACTATGCACAACATTGCATTGTACTGCAACTTACAGAAAAATATCGCCATGTCTGTGTTGTAGGTGATGATGCGCAGAGTATTTACTCTTTCCGCGGAGCGAACATCGACAATATTCTGAAGTTTACAAGTTTATATAAGGATGCCCGCTTGTTTAAGCTGGAACAGAATTATCGTTCTACGCAGACCATTGTCAAGGCGGCAAACAGTCTTATAGAGAAAAACAGGGAGCAGATACGTAAGGAAGTTTTCTCTGAAAACGATAAGGGAGAACCTATTACGGTATTCAATGCTTACAGCGATGTGGAAGAAGGGGAGATTGTTGCAAACAAGATTGCCCAGCTCCGGACCAAAAAAGGATATTCATACGATGAATTTGCTGTATTGTATCGTACGAATGCCCAAAGCCGTATCTTCGAAGAGGCATTACGCAAGAGGGGAGTTCCTTACCGTATTTACGGAGGTTTGTCTTTCTATCAGCGTAAGGAAATAAAAGATGTGATAGCTTATTTCCGCTTGGCTGTCAATCCGAATGATGAGGAGGCTTTTAAGCGTGTTATCAATTATCCGGCAAGGGGGATAGGCAATACTACATTAAATAAGATTATTGATGCAGCCAATGTACATAGAGTAAGTTTGTGGAAGGTGTTGAACGAACCGCTGACTTATGGAGTATCTTTGACGAAAGGCACTCACACCAAATTGCAGGCATTCCGTGATTTGATTGCCGGATTTGTAGAAGCGGTTTCGCATACCGGAGCCTACGAGTTGGGAAAAGACATTGTCCGTCAGTCGGGTATCATCAATGATATTTATCAGGACCGTTCGCCTGAGAATTTGAGCCGGCAGGAAAACATTGAAGAATTGATAAACGGTATGCACGATTTCTGTGCCGATCGGGAAGAAGAAGGCAATACGCATATCCTGCTTACTGATTATTTGTCGGAAGTGTCGTTGCTTACTGATCAGGACAGTGAAGGGGCTGATGATGCACCCAAGGTGACATTGATGACCATTCATTCGGCAAAGGGACTGGAGTTTAAGAATGTTTTTGTTGTAGGCTTGGAGGAAAATTTGTTTCCTAGTCCGATGGCTGGCGATTCATACAAGCAGCTTGAGGAAGAACGCCGGTTGTTTTATGTAGCTATTACCCGTGCGGAAGAACACTGTTTTCTGTCGTTTGCCAAGACTCGCTTTAAATACGGTAAGGTGGAATTCAGTAATCCTAGCCGTTTCTTAAAAGATATAGATGCCAGATATTTGAACCTGCCTCAGGAGGGTATCGTTTCCCGAAAGGTAGAAGAGGGGGCGAAGCGTTTTCGCCGTGAGATGGATTCGGATACTCCGCGGTATGTATCTGGCAATTCGCCGTCGATGTTTGATGGAGGTGAAATCCCCGAAGAACCTCGTCGCTTCGTCAAGCCGGCTGCTCCACGTGTACTGCGTAGAATCCCTGCGGCGGAAACTTCTGTCGGAACTTCTGCTTCTTCTCCTGCTGTAAATGGAGTTTGTGCCGGAAAGCAGATAGAACACGAACGTTTCGGTATAGGCGAGATTATTAAAGTTGAAGGAAGTGGAGATAACTGTAAGGCAACGGTACGCTTCCGTAATGCGGGAGAAAAGCAGTTGCTGCTGAAGTTTGCACGGTTTAAAATAATAGAATAAAGATTGATAAATATATGTTGGATGTAACAAAAGTTCCTTCTCCCTGTTATGTTATGGAAGAAGATTTGCTCAGAAAGAACCTGAGTCTGATAAAAAGTGTGGCAGAACGTGCCGGTGTGGAAATTATTCTTGCTTTCAAGGCTTTTGCCATGTGGAAATCGTTTCCGATATTCCGTGAATATATTCATTACACAACAGCAAGTTCTGAATACGAAGCCAGACTGGCTTTCGAAGAGTTTGGCAGCAAGGCTCATACGTATTCTCCTGCTTATACAGAGGCCAATTTTCCTGCTTTTCTGAAGTATAGCAGTCATATTACGTTCAATTCGCTGTCGCAGTTCGAGCGTTTTTATCCGCAGGCAAAGGCTTATCCGGAACATGTATCTTGTGGTATTCGTGTGAATCCAGAGTACTCGGAAGTGGAAGTAGAACTTTATAATCCTTGTGCTCCCGGAACCCGTTTCGGTGTGACTGCCGATTTGCTTCCCGACCGTTTGCCCGAAGGAATTGAAGGCTTTCATTGTCATTGTCATTGTGAGTCGAGTTCGTATGAGCTGGAACGTACATTGAAACACATTGAAGAAAAGTTCTCTCGCTGGTTCCCTCAATTGAAATGGCTGAATTTGGGTGGGGGACACCTGATGACACGTAAAGACTACGATGTGGAACACCTTATCGGACTGTTGAAAGGTTTGCGTGAACGCTATCCGAATCTTCAGATTATTCTGGAGCCGGGATCAGCTTTTACCTGGCAGACCGGACCGCTGGTAGCATCGGTTGTCGATGTGGTAGAGAGCAGAGGTATACGTACAGCTATTCTTGATGTGAGCTTTACCTGCCACATGCCCGACTGTCTGGAAATGCCTTATCAGCCTAAGGTGCGCAATGCCGAAACCCTTCCGCCTGATGCTGTGAAGACTGCTGCTCGTGAGGACCATGTTTATCGTTTGGGCGGAAACAGCTGCTTGAGTGGTGACTATATGGGCAGTTGGAAGTTCGATCATGAATTGCAGATAGGCGAACGCATCATATTCGAAGATATGATTCATTATACGATGGTGAAGACAAACATGTTTAATGGAATTCATCATCCTTCTGTTGCTTTGCTCCACACTGATGGAGAACTGGAGGTGTATAAAACCTTCCGTTATGAAGATTATCGCGATAGAATGTGTTGATTATAAGTTACTTCTGACTGTAAGTCATAGCGTCCGTACACCTTCGAGCAGGCTTGTGCGGACGTTTTTTATTGAAGATGCCTGACGGTTTAGATAGCTGTCGTTATCTTTCAAAAAAAATCGTACAAAGGTTGGCGGCTTTTGTACAAAAAATAAAAAAATATCGAGATGTTTTTCCTTAAATATGCTGAAGTTTTTTTCTACTTTCCCTGAATCTTGTTTTTGGAGGAAAAGGAGCTTGTGTAATTGCTTCAAAATGGGGTTGAAAAAGACAATATAATAGCTTTTGATGAAAAAAGTATTATAATGTTTTGGTAGTTTCGGAAAAAGCATTACCTTTGCACTCGCAATCGAAAAATCGCTTGCGCTAATTACAGAATGCGGAAATAGCTCAGTTGGTAGAGCATAACCTTGCCAAGGTTAGGGTCGCGA
>DXLM01000110.1 GCA_019414725.1 Bacteroides sp. | reverse complement strand
ATATTACCGAAATATGAACTTGGAGAAGTTGTTGCCATTGCGCAAAGTTATATGGATGTTGACCGATTTCATAGAAAAGGGAAAAATGCAGCTTACTTAGAATACTTGGATTCTATATTGCCTGAACTGAAATTACATCCCGGTTGGACTAATAAAATGTTTGTGAAAGCCGACCTAATGCCCCGCCATATTGAATTTACAGATCGTAAGGTTGAACGCTTACAGGACATTAGCGATGAAGATTGCTTGAAAGAAGGGATATATGAAGATTCGGGTGATGATGAGTTTCCGCCATCTATATTTTATGAATTTGAGGGAAACAAAGACAATGGATTTGATACTCCACGTGAAGCCTTTGCCGCCCTCATAGATAAAGTCTCCGGTAAAGGCACTTGGGAAAGCAATCCCTATGTTTGGGCGTATGAATTTGAATTAATGAAATAATCATGAGCATTGCAGAAGATATTATAGACGGTTGGTGTTGCCAACTTTGTGGTGTGTACTTTGAAGAAGAACACGGTTACCCTGTTGTTTGCGAAAGCTGCTACAACGAACTATCAGAAGAAGAAAAGAAAGATTATCAATTAGCAACCCATAAAGAATTTTAATGTATTTATCATATGGATGCAAAAACATTCTTTACCAAGGTAGTTCTGATGCGCAAAGCACAGAAAGACTATTTCAAGTGTCGCACCCAACAAAACTTGCGGAAATGCAAGGCACTTGAAACGGAAATTGACGGAGAAATTGAACGTGTAAATAGTATTACCGGAGTTTCTTCCGTTTCCAAAGAACCCCGACAGACAAATTTATTCACTGATTAAATCATACAATATGAACTCAACTGTATTAAAAGAAATCATGGCATTCCTTTTCGGGCGCAAATATTATGCCAACATTGTAGCAACAAAAGGAACAACAAAGCAAGAAATCTGTTCTTACATTTTTGCAACAAAAGAAGCCGCCAACCGGCATCGACTGGAAATCGAAACAACTCTGTCATTCCGGTTTGTCGAAACAGTTTCTTTCCGTTCACGCCGGATATATTTCGATTCGTCTGTAAAAAGTTAAACCATAATAATCTGTGAATCATTCTATTTTCGTATTATGATTATCAAAAAACTAAAAACATGGTGGCAGTCACGTAACTACTATGTGATTGCCGATGGTAACGACAATTCAATCACGCTATCCAAACGCTTGTTTCTCCATATCAAAGGTAAGGCGAAAAAGGGCGATGCAGCCCAAGTGTTTGTTTTCAGAATTGCCGGACAAGATTCTTTCGGCTTCACCGTCAATCCAAATATCGGACAACCGACTCAACTATGCGATATTCAATATAATGACAAGTATAAGTGCATAGGCTTTGAAAGTCTGTGCCCGTCGGTCGGTCTTATGCTTTATGAGCATGGGTTACCCGGTGATAGTATAGTCAAACTGTCTGTGTCTATACATCATACAAGCAAAGGTCTCATCTATTATCAAATTGAAAAGCCCAATGGAAAGTATATTAGGAAATACAAGAAAGGCTGATATAGTATTCTATTCTTCGGGAAGAATAGACATTACATCTCATATAGCCAAGCAACTTCATCTCTCGCGAGGTGATGTCCTGGATATTATGAGTGAGAACGGAGAATTATATCTTTATGTCAGATACCGCTCACCAACCGGCGGTCGGCATGAAGCATGTGTGTTTCCATCCAATAGGCAAGGGAAACATTTCAGAGCCTCATCTAAAAGGCTGTGCTCCGCCATACTTGATGTGTCGGGTGTAACAGACAAGGCGAGATTATGCGTTGGAGAGCCTAAGGAAAGCCAATATCATGGCACATTGCTACCAATCATTACCAAACTCCTTTTGTAAGAAAGATATGATTAAAGAAATAAAATACAACGGGTATTCTGCCAACCCATCGGACTATGAGTGCGCCGATGGGGACTTGGCAACATCGATAGGTGTTATTCCCGAAAACGGTGCACTTAAACCCATATTGCCGCCATCCGAAGTATTACAATTCAAAGGTGGTGATTCGGTTATGTATATTCATAAATCGGCTAACTTCAAGCACTATATCATCTTTAACAACAATTCTATCAGTTGGTGGAATGGTTCTGACGCACATCAGCCTGTTTTTCTTCGTTCATTTAACGAGGTATATCAGGTAACAGCTATTGGCAATACGCTTCTCATCTTGTCAACTGACGGTATGCATTATTTTCTATGGAAAGGAAATAATGACGGATATTTATATCTTGGTACAAAAATACCTGAATGCCCACTTTCATTTGGGTTGCAGGGTGAAATGGTTCGGACAGATGAATTTTCAATATCATTTGATGCTATTAGTGAAGGCAGCATTTGGAATGAATTCTCTGATAACAATAAAACGCGAATTACAGACCAAGTACTTGCCCATATCAATAAATTTATTGCTGAAAGGTCTACAAATAAGGGCAAATTCATTTTTCCTTTCTTTGTAAGATACGCCTATCGGCTATACGATGGAACATTGACAATGCACTCGGCTCCGATTCTGATGATTGCTTCATCAGACCTTGCACCGCAAGTTTTTTGGACACACCTGACGGGAAAGGGAAAGTATACAGATGCGCAACTTCGAATATGTGGAATGATACACGACCTTGATTGTGCCGTTGTTCTTCAGTCTCGCCTTGATATGCTTAAAAATTGGAAAGATATAGTTCGATCTGTTGATGTGTTTGTTTCAAAACCTATTTATACTTATGACCAAAACGGAAAATGTACAAGATTTGCACAATCGGAAAACTATAATTCTTATTGTGTATGCAAACATATAAATCAAGCGGCTTCTACCTCCAAATTTCCAATTCGTTATCAACATCATACATTCAATAAACTATATGCCTTTACATTTGACCCCAACGGACTGACTTATCCAAGTGGACGTTTGATGATTCCTCGTAGAAGTATTGATGATGTAAAAGAGGATATTCGTTCAACATCGCAATTCTACCTGCTTGAAAGTCTCCGTATTGAACAACTTTCCACTACACGTACAAAACTGGTAATCGAAGAAGATTATCTACAGTCATTGGTAACACGAGAAGTTATGACAGATGATTATGACAGTCATGATAAATTGCTTCCACATTATTCGTTTGTTTATAATTCAAGACTTAACATCGCAAACATTCAAAAAGAATTATATAACTTGTATAACACAGGAGCGATGATTACATATACCAACGGATATGTTGCTAATTTTGATGGAATGTCCCCTACTTATTTTGATGGAACAATGCCTGTTTCTGTATACTTCTATATCAAGCAGGATGGTCGGGACATAGTGGTCAATGGAGAATCTTATCAAGCGTCAATATTGGATCCGCCATTGCTGTTTTTGTTCTACCCTAATATAAACGCATACAAAGCAGTTATTGTGACGCATTATGGATTACCACAATATTATGAAGTGCCACTTGAACAGCACAAATTCCTTAACGGAGCTTTTTATTTTGCCGGTTGGGAAAATCCTCCGACAGGACTTAGTGATTATCCTACAGCAAGTCCCCGTGAACAGCGAATAATTGATTTACCGAACAAAATATACACATCGGAAATCAATAATCCATTTCACTTTCCGGTTCTCGGTATCAATACAATAGGTACTGGCACTATTCTTGGTATATCTTCAGCTGTAAAAGCTTTATCAGAGGGACAGTTCGGTCAGTTTCCACTTTATGCTTTTACATCAGAAGGTGTATGGGCCTTAGAAGTATCAAATACGGGATCATACTCAGCACGGCAACCTGTAACACGGGAGGTTTGTATAAATACGAACAGTATCACACAAATTGATAATGCAGTGCTGTTTGCCACCAATAGAGGTATTATGCTGATAAGTGGTTCTACTGTGCAGTGCATATCAGAAAGTTTAAATGCGGAAGATTTGTTTTCTATTTCTGATTTGCCAAGATCGGATAAACTTCTATCAGTTTATAATGGAAAAGCAAGCGAAAATGAACGAACGGCTCTTGACGATATTGCTATGATTCCGTTTTTTGATTTTCTTGCCGCTTGCCGGATGATATATGATTATACCAATCAGCATATCATTGTGTATAACCCGGCTGTACGCTATGCTTATGTGTTTTCGTTGAAGTCAAAGCTTTGGGGAATGATGCTGTCAGACATAGTGAACAATGTCAATTCGTATCCGGAAGCATTAGCAATGGCTGACGGAAACAGACTTGTGGATTTTTCTACATCATCTGCTGAAAACATAACGGCATTAGTGGTTACCCGCCCTTTCAAAATGGATGAGCCAGATGTGTTCAAGACGATAGATACCATCATTCAACGTGGATATTTTAAGTCGGGACATGTAGTACAAGTACTGTACGGTTCGAATGATTTGTTTAATTGGCATACTGTATGGAGCAGTACAGACAAATATATGCGTGGTTTCAGAGGAACACCGTACAAAGCATTTAGAATTGCACTCATTTGTACACTTGACAAATCCGAAAGCCTGTTAGGATTTAGTGTCCAGTTCAATCCCCGTATGCTCAACAGACTACGATAAATGAAACATATAGGTCAGTTATTTTTAAGGTTATCAGATTGTTTATAAGGAGAAAGAGCCGGTATGCGTGATGCACCCCGGCTCTTGTCTATTCTTAAAACGGTTTTAGTTTTCGTCTTATCTTGCCTTTTCGTGAAACAAGGGAAGTCTGTATCTTGATTCGGATATTTCGGGCTTTATCTTCCCAGTTGGCTTGGCTGCCTGGATTTGTTATGCTCATCCAGTCGGCAAGGACCTTGCAGACCATATATTCGTGTATCAGATGTTTCAGCAACTTCACGGTAGACAATGAAAATTCCACAGGCAAAACAAGGGTTATGAGGTATTCTTCCGGCACGGTCATAACATTATCAAGGGGTTCCTGCTTATCGGAAATTTCTTCTTTCGTATAAGGAAACAACATTTCCACGCATTCAGAATGTACGAGGTTAAGTATTCTCGTAACTCTGTCCACATTACCGTCCTGACCGATGTCGAATACTTGATGTCTGGCGTGTTCATCTTCCGCTTGCATAATGTCGCCCTCTACAAAAGAATAATTCTCCGCATCGTAAAGCAGTTCTTCCCTTTTAAACACAAGTGTTACCGCTTTTGTTTTAGACTGGCTGTTTTGACAATATACCATAGGCTTGAACATCAATTAATCATAAGTCGGTCTTTCCGGACGGCTGCGTTTGTAGAGTGCACGCTTCACGTTTTCAAGACTCACCCCGGAGTGTTGTATATACGCATTGGCATCTTCCGGACTGGTTATGGCAAACCACTCTCCAAGTGCCATATCTACAAGATATGAATGTATGCCATTTCCCAGTGCGTCCGCCGAAGCGTTGTTATAGTTAGACGGAAGCAAAAACTCCAATGAAAGTTTACCGTTATTATCTATCTCTTCATCCATCAGGTTATCGCTTGTTGTATTATCCTCATTGAGATACTCTCCAAGCAGACTTTTTAAAGAGGAAAAGGCATTGGCCAACGAACGACGTATCTGATAGCTGTTTTCATCGTCATCACTTGCTTGCATATTGGATGCGACTTGATAGCTCTTGCCGGCCGCTTCTCGTGCCTGTCCCGTCAAATACGCTTTGTTCTGAATATCATAGACAAGTTCTTTGACCTGTTGTGTCACGGTTAATGTTTTCTTATTTTCTGCCATAATATTTTGAATTAATGATTATTCGTATGTCGGGCGCATGGGCTTTCTTTTGAA
>DXLM01000011.1 GCA_019414725.1 Bacteroides sp. | reverse complement strand
TAAAAAAGCCCCAAATTCTTTGGAGTATCTGGTTCCCTTGGCTACAACATCGAGGATAATGTAAATTCTCCACTCCAGTAATCTCTGTCGAAAGTTCTCCTATCGGAGTACAATACTGATTGACAGCCGTATATATCTTCACGAAATCAATCTGATCGAGAGCGACTTTATTACCTTGAGCATCTACAGCCCAATCTATCTTAAACTTCGACATCTCCGTACTGTTTGGGTGATTATCGGCATATCCCCAGTCGTAAGCATAACCTACCCACACTCCGTTTTCTTGAACCGCATTATCTTTCAGGCGTGTTCCACGGAAGATCAGGCAATCACTCTCTTCCCAAAGCGGATAATACGATGACTGCTGATGAAAAGTATTCCGATACACATACCCTTCATTTCCCTGATTATCTGTCCAACGCACATCAGCATTTTCAGGTTCAGGACGATAATAAGTAATCTCATAATCACGTATTTCGGTATCTGTTCCATACTCACTGCCGGCCAGTTCGTACCATTCATCATCGGGCAGCCCGTTACCGTTTTCATCTTTCGAAACTAGTACAATACCCGGTTCTGCACTACCACCAGGACGGTCCTGCCATGCGTTCGGATTATAGTTGGCATTACCGTAAATTTTAAAATCGTATTCTCCCGGAACATTTGGCACGGGTTGAGAAAAGCCTAACACAATATAACCCCCGTATGCCCCTAACGACAACAATGATTTTTTCCGAAGTCGTTCGGCAGCATAGTCCAGTACCTGTTGCTTGGTTGTAAAGCCCTCAGCATAAGCAGTCGTAACCGTATTCATATATTGTGTAGGAGCCGGAACATAATCGAACACTTTATCGGCATAAGCAGCCATTTCATCCGATTCATCGGGATTATCCGGAGTATCTACACCGGCAGCCTCATCACAGAACAGCACGGTATTCGGATTTAACCCGATTCCACTCAGGCGAAACATAAGTGTACCTTCAGGAGTAAAGCATAACAAATCACCATCTACCTGATAATTGTACGCTTCGGTTATATACACATTGCTGCTATAAGGATTTACCTGAATGGAGAACGGGCGTTCTATATTTGTTCCATCGGTAATAAACTGACTCCGTAACACCGTACCTGAAGTAAGATCGAACACCTTGAATGCGGTCTGTCCGGTCGAATAATCGTAATTATAAAGGTAGGCGATATTATAATCGAAAGCAAAATCCATTACCGGTTCGTCATAAACTTTTTCTACAACATCCGACTGTGAGTTTATTTTTACCAGTTTATAGTCACCCTGCTCTATCTGTTCTCCTTGTGTAGCTACCCATACACTATGATCGGGACCGGCAAGTATCTTTCCCGGATTAGGACCGACTTCAATTTTTTTCGTTTCTGCAAAAGTTGACAGGTCGACAACAGATACCGTACGGTCAACTCCCACTCCAGCCCAGTCTAATCCACCTGAATTGGACACATAAAGTTTTCCATCCTGCACACAAAGATCTTCCGGATTACGTCCGACTTCCGCAACTCCGTCTATCTCCAGAGAAGCAGTATCGATACGAGCTACGGTTCCATCATACGAACAGACATAAGCTTTTCCCGAATCAAAAGTAATGGCACGAGGCTGACGGGAACTGCCATTATCGGTCAGCATCGGAATCTGCTTTACGGAAAGCCCAGACTGAAGGTCTATTACCTCTACTGTACTGGAAACATTTACCACAACATATAATTTACTACCGTAAATATCCATGTCGTTAGCGGTATCTCCCAATCCGCGATGATTCAGCGCACGGAAATAATCATACGAACAGCTATTCGTCAGGAAGGAATATCTTGCCAGTGTACTGTTGTTCAAATTAAACAACCCTTCATTCAAGATATACATTTCTGCCGTTCCATAGTCTTCGACTACCCCATTTGCTTCACCGGGTGTATAAGGCTTGTCTTCCAAATCATCGCAACCGGCAAACAGCAAAACCAACGAATATATAATAACTACCAGTTTCCTCATATTCATCAATATTTCACTCCGACTGTTATCCGGAAAGACCGTCCGGGCATCGGAAAGTTTTTCACTATTTCATAATTTTTATCTGCCAGATTCAGCATCTCAAGTGCCAGCGAGAGGTTTGTCTTTTTCCAACGGAACCCCCGACGTACAGAAACGCTATGATCAGTATATCCGTCCAGCCTGTTCTTGGCTATATTCTGTCCCAACGCATAGCGTTTGCCGGAAAACAGCATGGAATACGACAAGTCTACCCACGGTGTTTCGAGTACTGCCTGTCCGGAACCTGACACACGCGGTGTATAGGCTATCTGATGCTTATACGTTTTTCCTTCAAGAGTAGAAGGATCTGAGTTCGTAACATCCAGCGCACGCTGATAAGTGTAATTACCCGATAGGCTCAACACATATTTTTCTGCCGGCTGTACACTAACACTTGCTGTAAAGTCTATTCCTTTTATATCGACTTTGCCCAGATTTACCATACTCCAGATAAACAGGTTCTTGGTCGGTATCGCTACTATCTTGTCGGTTATCCGGTTGGAATAAGCATCCACTGTTGCCGATACATAAGGAAGCCAGTCAGAAATGCGTTTACTATATGTCAGTCCGACATTCAGCTGGCTGGCATTTTCCGGCTTCAGACGAATATTACCGGTCTGTCCGTAATACAAATCATTAAAACTCGGCAAGCGGAAAATATCTTTATAAAAGAAACGGACACGAAACTCCTCTGAAGCAAATGGCTTAAATGATACACTGGCATAGGGAGAAAGTTTCCGGTGTCCCCCGGCACTATTGCCTTTTGCTACGTCTTCATAAATAACTGTAGACAAAACAGAAGCTGAAAGCGTCATCCAGTCGTTGACATATTTCCCAGCCAGCGCAGTAAGCCATGAGTAACGCACTGGCTTGGCAAAATCTTTCAAGTCGCAGTTCATACGGTTAACGATTCCGTCGGTTGAAAGAGAAAAAGAAAGACAGTCCAGCGCCCGGAACAACACTGCCGTAGAAAGATAATATTCCTGCTGAAAATAACTGTTCTCACTTTGTCCGGTAGTTCCTTTATAATCTGGGTCCAGATAATGCTGGTAGGTCCAGTTCCATTTGCCCGAAGCCTGAAACACCCATTTACGGCTGAACTCTTTTTTATACTGGCTCTGGATGAAAATATTTTTATCCCACAAATGTTGTGAGGAATAATCGTAGTACAAAGTTGTTGCATTGGGAAGCCCGCGTAACGACTGATAATAATAAGCTTTCAGCTTCCATTGTTCCGTATCAGAAAAATTACCGAACAGACCTGCCTCGGCACGGAATGTCTGTACTTCCGTATTCTTGCGTTTTTCACGACTCGACTGATCACCTTCCTCGCCGTAATATAATGTATAAGGATAATGTCCATCGGATGACATCCATTCCGCATCTGCTGTCAATGCCCATTTTTCACCCAGTTTCTGTTCATACAAAACTGAAGGATTCACCAGTCCCCATGAACCCGATTTCACGGATGCGTTCAGATTAACAGACTTGTTATTCTGAAAAACAGGAGTAAGTGTCTGGATATTCAAAATTCCAGCTGAAGCGAAAAAACGTGCAGGCTGAAAAATCTGGTCACTTTGCCCGTTGCTTAACATCAGACGGTCTACATTTTCCAATGAAAAGCGACCGATATCCACCTGTCCGGTCTGACAGTCGGTAACAGCTATTCCATCGTATCCCACTACTGTATGCTGTGCTCCCAGACTGCGTATAGAAACTGTTTTCAGTCCTCCTATTCCTCCATAATCTTTCACTGTCACACCAGAGAAGTGTTTGACAGCATCGGATACCTGCATCACATTCAGGTTTTTCAGCTCTTCGTGAGAAAAGATCTGAAGAGGAACAGCCGAACGAACTTCACGCGTCTGGTAGCGGTCGGAAACCACAACCTCCGGTATGGAATAGACTTTCGTTGTATCTATTTCCTGACTGCCATAACATTGAACGGCACATCCAATCAGCATCATCCAACTACATACAATATACTTCATATTTTCTCAATACTTAATGTAACAGCAAAGGAACAGCCTTTGCATTGCCTGCGAAAAATAAAGCAATGGGGTGAACAGATAGAATATGCACCGAAAAGTCATCCCACGCTTTTTCCTCGAAAGCTGTGAAGAAATATGCATGGCAGGTCTTCTGACTTATTCCTAGTCGCAAACTACCTTCCCGGAAACAAACATTTTTCCAGTGGTCCGAACGACTGTTTGCGACATTTATATAATATGGAATTTACAGCAGCGGGACTGTTCAGGACTCTCACCTGATTCCCTTTTAATCACCAGATTATCTTCTAAAAACAGATAATCTCTTGAACCAATGCGTCACAAAGGTAAAAAGTTTTTTCAATAAGCCGAAAATATTCTGTATTTTTGTAGACAAGCAACTATAAACATATAAATTATGGCAAAAGAACTCGAATTGAAGTACGGCTGTAATCCTAACCAGAAACCGGCACGTATCTTTATGCAAGAAGGAGAGCTGCCAATTGAGGTACTGAACGGACGTCCCGGATATATCAATTTTCTGGATGCCCTGAATGGATGGCAGTTAGTAAAAGAACTGAAAGAAGCTACCGGCCTGCCGGCTGCAACATCATTCAAGCATGTCAGCCCTGCAGGAGCAGCTATCGGTCTGGAGCTGGATGATACCATGAAGAAAATTTATTTCGTAGACAACCTTCCTCTTTCTCCTTTGGCAAATGCGTATATTCGTGCGCGTGGTGCTGACCGTATGTCGTCTTACGGCGACTTCATTGCGCTGAGTGATGTATGCGACGAAGCTACAGCACGTTTTATCAACCGCGAAGTTTCTGACGGAGTCATTGCTCCGGGATATACAGACGAAGCACTGGAAATTCTGAAGAATAAACGTAAAGGAACATATAATGTTATCAAGATAGATCCGGAATATCGCCCTGCTCCGATAGAACGTAAAGATGTATTCGGAATCACTTTCGAACAAGGACGTAATGAAATCAAACTGAACGGCGACGATTTATTCGCAAACATTCCTACTCAAAACAAGAATTTCCCGGAATCAGCACGCCGCGACTTGATGATTGCGCTGATTACATTAAAATATACACAGTCGAACTCTGTATGTTATGTAAAAGACGGACAGGCTATCGGTATCGGAGCCGGACAGCAGAGCCGTATTCACTGTACTCGTCTTGCAGGAAATAAAGCTGATATCTGGTATCTACGCCAGCACCCGAAAGTATTGAATCTGCCTTGGGTTGAAAAAATACGCCGTGCCGACCGTGATAATACAATTGATGTCTATATCAGCGATGAACACGATGACGTACTTGCCGATGGTGTATGGCAGCAGTTCTTTACAGAAAAACCGGAAGTGCTGACTCGCGAAGAAAAACGTGCATGGTTGGATACACTGAAAGGTGTGGCTTTGGGATCGGACGCTTTCTTCCCCTTCGGTGATAACATAGAACGTGCCCACAAGAGCGGAGTAGAATACATTGCGCAAGCTGGTGGTTCAGTGCGTGATGACCATGTAATAGCTACATGTGATAAATATGGTATAGCTATGGCATTTACAGGTATCCGTCTCTTCCATCATTAATCGCACAGTCCATAGAATATTAAAAACAATAAGCGGACAGCATAAGGTTTTCATTCCCCCTATAGCTGTCCGCTCCTTTTATTTTTATAAGTACCTAAAATTTATATCCAAAAGTTGCAAAGATTCCCAAGTTGCGAGGTCCTTTTTCCCACATACGGGCCAATCCGAATTCACCCTCTACACCTACAATATAATGACGGAAATCCAAATTTATACCAGCCTGTATACCTGCATCGAAACGACGGAGCCCGTCCCAGATTTTGATATCTCCCACACACGCATCATTAAACGTACCCCACGATGAAGTAACATCATCTGCTTTCTGTTCGGTTTTACCCACTATTCCACAACCAATATATCCACCTCCAGAAATAATCACATCAAAATTCTTTGGGGTTCCGATATGGAAAGCTGCCAATAACGGCATTTCAAAATAATTCTGATTAACGGTTTGTTTGGTATCGTTTACCAATGAATATTTTGCACCTTTGGAAGTCCAGTTAAGACCAGTCTGAAAAGACACCCAACCTGTAAGAGGGATATCTACACCTACACCTATCCGCTGATTAAACAAAGCTTTTGCAGATCCGAATCCATCTCCCATCCATGAAGAGGCACCCAAACCAACTTTCACGTTCCATACCGGTGCTTGAGCATTAACAAGCATAGCCGATATCATACACAACACTAAAAGATACAGTTTTTTCATATTTCAGACTTTTTTGTTAAGAAATCACATCTATTCTGCCAGCAGCGCATCCCAATAAAGGATTCAGTGCAAACTCCTAAAAACAAATATAGGAATATAACTAAATATTGCAATCAAAAGAAGGGAAAAAGAATTGAAAAACAACGATAATGGCTAAAATATCCGACATTTTTACATCTGTCTGTTTTTATAATACAATAAAAAAGCCTCCCGCATGCTAGTTCATGCGAGAGGCTTTCAGTATATTCATAGAATTTTATTCAACCGTTCTGATTAAAACTCATAATCGATACCGATTGAGATATTTTCTCCATCCAAAGTAACACCAAAGCCATCAGCTCCTCTGAAATAATCATCACGATAACCGGCAAAACCTACTTTGGTAATAAAGCTGAAGCTATCATTCAACTTAATAGCGAGCCCTGGTTTCAAACCTATTTCAAATCCATTTACAGAATCTCCATGCTTAGGTTTTGATGTAGAGAAGCCCATTCCCATATCAATAAACAAACGTACTATCTTATTTTCATAGAAAGAATAACGAGCATATGGAGCTATGGCAAAACTGTTAATATGAGACGAAACCTTTTCATCTCCCACATCATAATGTGTTCCTTCATGAGAAAAAACAACTTCGCCACCTACAGCCCAACGCTCATTCAAGTTATAACCAAAATCGGGTGAGATAGAGAATGAGGTTACATCGGCATCACAGTCTCTCCAAAGGCTGATACCACCACCCAAATACATCTCCTATGCATATGATGACAAAGCGGCCATCATTACAACTACAATCATTAAAATCTTTTTCATAATTACATAAATTAGTTAGTTATTAAAATAATATGTCTAGTATCCGTTTTCTTAGTTTTATCCATTCTTATGACGGTTAGCACGTCGACGACGGTATTCAGCTTTCATCTTTGCAGAGCCTGAGCCATGCAATCCGGTGATATACGTTTTCTTCTTTGCCTTTGTCTTTACCTTATCTTCTTTTTTAGCGGTAGAAGGCTTGCTGCCTTTAAAGACAATTCCTTCGGTCAATATCTTTTCTATATCCATACAATGATTTTCTAAATTGATTCTTAATTTATTTTTTAGGAACTAATCTCACATGATTTCCAGTCTTTGTACAGACTAGTGTGCGCTTCAGCAAGTTACCGGTTTTCATATCAAAAAGAAGTCCCGGGTTAAGGTGCTGTCCATTTATTCTGATCTCAAAATGCAAATGTTCGGTTGTAGCCCGTCCTGTACGTCCCGTTAGGGCAATAGGTTGGCCAGCCTTTACAGTATCTCCCGCTGCCACCATATTCTTTGAATTATGACTATAAATGGTTTCGATTCCATTGTCATGGCGTACAACTATCACTTTGCCATATCCACCATAATGTTTAGCCATACGCACAACACCATCGAAGACACAACGGATAGTATCGTTGGCACAGGTTTTAATATCCGAACCACTATGTCCTCCACGAGCACCATATGCCGATATAACCTTTCCTTTCGGAAGAGGGAAACACCACATCGAATCGGACAAGTTTTCTAGATGAATCTCAAAACTATTTCCGTTTGCAAAAAGCTCCGGAGTCTTTACACGAATGTGATTACGCTCCATTACCGAAAAAGATCGTACAATCGGATCGGACGCATACATCAATGACATACACCCTATCCATCCTAAAAGCAATAAAACGACGTGTATTCTTAGTTTCATCATTCGAAATATACAATTTTCACTTCCTGAGCCTCAGCAAATTCTTTTAGTAAATCGACCATATAAGTTACATTTTCTTCCAGTCCTTCGCTTCCACTATATCCATTCATTATAGCAAGCAGGTGTGTAGTACCTTCGCTTATTTTAGTCCGTTCGTTATCGCTGGTAGGAGTACCTACACCCCCTACAGCATCACGATATACAGGCATGCCTTCGATATTCAGTTCTCCTCGGCCTATTCCTTCGTAAGGTTCTCCCGCTTTTCCTATACCTAATACTAGACGGTCACCTTGTATTTTATCCAGATCAAATCCGCCAATGGAATGTCCACTGTATATGGAAGCCAGATTAATCAAATCGACCAGGGTATCTATCTGATACAAAGGAATACCCCTCAATATACGGCGACACAAGGCTTCTGAAGAAGGACGATAGCGACTGGGATCTTTTCCACATTTTTTATAAGCCTGCCGGGTTGCCTGAATGGCCGGCATTTCTTTGATGGAGTCGGTGGTATATTTAGAACGGTATAACACAGTAAACTCGTCAATACGTTTCCACAATTCCTCATTATAGGCAGTATTTTTTACAGTTGCAAAAACAGCTGCTCCCCGAAACTGTGGCCAAGCCTGTTTCAGCTCTTCAGATACTTCTATCACTAAATTCTTCATTGTATACTGATTTATTATTTCTAAAAACAAAAGCCTCCAGACAAATATAAGTCAGGATTAAACCGATTTCAACATAATGCCTGACAAAATACGTCCCGAAGCTATACCTTGCCTGCGTGCCGAGAAAAAATCGGCATTTTCTTTCCACGTACAAATACCACTTAGCTCTATATTTGATGAGAGTACACCAAAATCAAGCAGCTGCATACGGTTTGCTTCCCACAAATCAATATGCCACTTTTCCTGACGCGATGCTATACGCTGCATATCGAATCCCTGCTGTTCGAAGCAAGTATAGACCTCATCACCTACCTCAAAAGCTTCCAGTGATATGCTAGGACCTATACAGGCTACAACATCCTTCCCCTGTGTTCCATACGTACGGTTCATTACCTGCAACGTTTCGGTTATGATACGTGCTACCGTACCTCTCCATCCTGCATGTATGGCAGCAACCACACCCTGCTTTGTATCGAAACACATTACCGGAACACAATCGGCAGTCGACACACAGATACACTTGCCAGGAACGTCAGTAACCAACGCATCCACACCTTCCAGCAAAGAAGCTCGCAAACTCTCCGGCTGTTTACAGAATTCTCTATCAACAACCCGAACCTCTGCACGATGTACCTGATGTGGAATAACCAGTTCTTTCTCTGTACCAGGTAATAAAGAGCACAGCAGACTTCTGTTTTTCAATATGTTCTCCATAACATCGCCGCAATAGTTGTTGCAATTAAACGAAGCATATTCTCCTGTACTATATCCTCCGTGGCGAGTTGTAGAGAAACAAAAAATGCCGGGGTACGATTTCATTAAACCATACTCCAACATTCTTTTATCTTCTGAATAGTGAATCATTACTTCTGTGGTTCGTCGTCCCAATCTATTTCCTCGTATTCGTAGTCGAAATCTTCATCGTCGTCAGCATCTTCATATTCGAAATCGAAGTCTTCATCTTCACCCATATCCTTCAATTCCTGCTGAAGCTTGGTTACATCTTTTGCACGATGCACAATAGACGCCTGACGAAGTCCTTCCAGGCGGTTACTGTCTTTATTCAATTCCTCCCACAATATATCTTTCAACTGCTGAATTCCGATATTGGCAACAGAAGAAATAAATACATAAGGTATATTTTCAGGCAATGTAGGTGTCAACATTTCTATCAGCTCTTCATCCAGCATATCACATTTAGTGATAGCAAGTACCCGCTGCTTGTCAAGCATCTCCGGATTGAACTTAGCCAGCTCGTTCAGCAAGATATCATATTCACGGCGAATATCATCAGCATCACCGGGAACCATAAAAAGCAACAACGAGTTACGTTCAATATGCCGCAGGAAACGAAGTCCGAGCCCCTTACCTTCACTTGCACCTTCTATAATACCCGGTATATCTGCCATCACAAAAGACTTGCCTTCACGATAAGAAACGATACCCAGGTTCGGTTCCAGTGTAGTAAACGGATAATTGGCTATTTTCGGACGCGCAGCCGAAACTGTAGATAGAAGAGTGGATTTTCCGGCATTCGGAAAACCGACCAGACCAACATCTGCCAATAGTTTCAATTCCAAAATAACAGTCATTTCCTGCATCGGCTCACCAGGCTGTGCAAAGCGTGGAGCCTGACGGGTTGCCGTACGGAAATGCCAGTTTCCTAAGCCTCCACGACCACCTTTCAGCAGAATGACTTCTTGTCCGTCGTCAGTAATATCGCATACATATTCGCCTGTTTCTGCATTGTAAACGACAGTACCGCACGGCACTTCAATAACCTTGTCTGCACCATCTTTACCGAAACTCTTGTTCTTCGAGCCATTACCACCATGTTCAGCAAACACGTGACGCTCGTACTTCAGGTGTAGCAAAGTCCAGTAATTGCGGTTTCCCCGCAAGATAACATGACCTCCTCTACCACCGTCGCCACCGTCAGGACCTCCGTTGGGCATATACTTTTCACGGCGCATGTGTACCGATCCGCGCCCTCCCTTACCGGAGCGGCAGTAGATTTTTACATAATCAACAAAATTCGATTCAGCCATAATATTTCTTTGAAAAATTAAATGAGTCAACCGCCTGTCTGACGGTTTTACTTAATGCAATCGAGATTGCACTGTCTGTTACAAAAAAGAGAACGAGAAACCTCCAAACGGAAGTTTTCTCATTCTCCGTTTTTCATATCTTCAATTAGAGTTTATCGATAGCAGAGCAAATATCTGCAAAGATACCATCCATAGAACCCAAGCCATTGATGTGGCAATATTTGCCATCATTCTTGTACCAGTCAATCAGAGGAGCAGTCTGAGAATGATAAACTACCAAACGTTTCTTGATAGTTTCTTCATTATCGTCAGCACGACCAGATTCCTGTCCACGTTTGATCAGACGAGTCATCAGTTCATCTTCCGGAACTTCCAGGTCAAGCATGATAGAAACTTCCTGACCGCGTACTTTCAACATTTCTTTCAAAGCTTCTGCCTGAGCGATTGTACGTGGGAAACCATCGAAAATAACACCTTTGCTATCCTTGAAGCTATCGAATACGCTAGCCAGGATATCTATCATCAAAGCATCTGGAATCAACTGACCGTTGTCGATATATCCTTTGGCAGTTTTACCCAGTTCTGTACCATTCTTGATTTCTGCACGCAAAACGTCACCAGTAGAGATGTGGTTCAAACCATATTTCTCTACGATACGAGCACTCTGAGTTCCTTTACCTGAACCCGGTGCGCCGAAAATTACAATGTTCAACATCTTTATTACCTTTTATTTTAATTATGAATAATTATTCTATCACAGTATAAATATCACGATAGTTTCGTCCCAGTCCGTCGTAGTCAAGTCCATATCCTACGATAAAGTCATTAGGAATGTTCATTGCCACATAGTTAATGTCAAGCTCAACCTTCAGCTTATCCGGCTTAACCAGCAATGTAGCAATTTTAATGTCTTTCGGACCGCGGGCACGCAATGTTTCTACCAGCTGCTTCATAGTCAGTCCCGTATCGACAATATCTTCTACAATCACCACTGTACGTCCCGTGATATCATCACCCAAGCCAACCAGTTCTTTCACTTTACCGGTAGAAGAAGTACCTTCATACGAAGCCAGTTTTACGAAAGAAACCTCACAAGGCATAGTCAAGTGCTTCATCAGATCAGCCGTAAACATGAACGAACCATTCAACACACTTATGAAAAGCGGATTGGTTCCCGACAAATCACGATTGATTTCATCTGCTACACGAGCCACTTCCTTCATTATTTGCTCCTCAGGAATAAAAGTCTTAAAGCGTTTATCTTTGATCTGAATTACACTCATAATATATAAGTTTATAAAATTGGGACAAAAATACGAATTATCCCTCAAACTTCTATACTTTTTTCGTACTTTTACCGACAAATAGCTATTTAGAAAAAAGATGAAAATACTTAGTTGCACTCAGCAAAAACAGGCAGACGCATATACAATCGCCCAAGAAAACATACTTTCCATCAATCTGATGGAAAAAGCAGCCTCGCTGCTAACTGATGAAATTTGCCGTCGTTGGGATAAATCTCACCGAATAATCATATTTGCAGGCTCTGGAAACAACGGAGGAGATGCCGTTGCCGTAGCACGCATGCTGTTCCTGAAAAATTATACAGTAGAAGTATATCTGTTCAATATCACCGGAGTCTTGTCGGACGATTGCATGAAGAATGTACAACGCCTGCAAGAATGCGGATTCCCTAACTATCACGAAATCAGCAACAGCTTCGACCCTCCTCAGCTGACAAAAGATGACATCGTGATAGACGGACTTTTCGGTTCAGGACTAAACAAACCGTTAAGTGGTGGATTTGCATCGGTAGTGAAATACATCAATGCCTCACAAGCTACGGTTGTATCCATCGACCTGCCTTCCGGATTGATGGGAGAAGACAATTCGAACAATATCCGCCAGAACATCATACGGGCTGACCTGACATTAAGTATCCAGTTGCCGAAACTGTCTTTCCTGTTTGCTGAAAATGAAGACATCGTAGGCGAATGGAAAGTACTGGATATAGGCATCAGCAAAAACTTCATAGAAGAAGCCTCTACTCCGTACTTCATCACCGAAGCAAATGAAATACGCCAGCTGATCAAGCCTCGCAGCCGTTTCGCACATAAAGGCAATTTCGGACACGGCCTGCTGATTGCCGGCTCATACGGTATGGCAGGAGCTTCCATATTAGCTGCCCGTGCATGCCTGCGTTCGGGTATAGGCTTACTGACAGTTCATACTCCTGTCCGCAACCATGACATTGTACAGACCAGTGTACCCGAAGCAATGGTACAAAACGATGTACACGAACTCTATTTTGCCGAACCCGTAGACTTGGATAACTTCCAGGCACTGGCTATCGGTCCGGGAATCGGTCAGGAAGAAGAAACCGCACTCGCTACATTCGACCAGCTGAAAGAATGTTTCATTCCTCTGGTTCTCGACGCTGACGCACTGAACGTATTCAGTACACACCGTAATTACCTGAACCGGATTCCGAAACGGACAATCCTGACACCGCATATCGGAGAACTGGAACGCATTATCGGAAGATGTAACAACAGTTTCGAACGTCTGACCAAAGCCAAAGAGCTTTCTGCCTATCTGCAATGTTACATTGTACTGAAAGGAGCTCACACTGTAGTTATTACCCCCGAAGGCAACTGCTACTTCAATCAGACAGGTAATCCGGGTATGGCAACAGGAGGAAGTGGTGACGTACTGACCGGTATCATCCTCGCCCTGCTGTCGCAAGGATATTCACAGGAAAACGCTTGCCGTATAGCCGTATACGTACATGGTCTGGCAGGTGATATTGCCCGCAACCGTGTAGGAGAAATCAGCCTGACAGCAGGCGATATCATTGAAGCCCTACCCGAAGCATGGAAAAACATTACAGAAACTAAATAACAAACCATTATGAACAGAACGATTATTGCATTGGGATTGTTGGCATGCTCAACACACATTGCAGCACAGGATGTAAATATATACACACCGGGCACAGACGAAGGCATCGTATACTTTCTGCCTAAAACAGCTCTGGAAGTAAATATTATAGCCACACGCATAAGCTATCAACCGGGAGAGCTATGCCAATATGCCAATCGTTACCTGCGCATGAACAATGTAAATCCTCAACCGGAAACATACTGGGAAATCAAACAGATTGATGTTCGCTCTATCGGAGTTCCCGATTCTACAAAAGCATATATCATCAAGCTGAAAGATAAAAGCACCTTATCAAATATTGAGCTGACAGAAAACGGGATAGCCAAGGCTATAAATACCACTTTTCCTAAAGAATACGAACAGCAGCAAGGATACGAACTGGAGAAATCTCTTCCACATGAAAGTACACGCAAGTACATGACAGAAGAGATCCTGATGGCAGGTTCGACAGCGAAAATGGCGGAACTGACAGCTAAGGAAATTTACAATATCCGCGAAAGCAAGAATTTGATCTTGCGAGGACAAGCTGACACCATGCCTAAAGACGGAGCTTCACTCAAGCTGATAATGAACAATCTTGACAAACAGGAAAAGGCACTTACACAAATGTTCGCCGGAACAACCGATCGCGAAGACAAGGTATTTACCTTACTTGTTACTCCGGAAGACAATACAAAAGATAAAATCGTATTGCGTTTCTCACGCCTGTTAGGAGCCTTGTCTACCGACAATCTGGCTGGTGATCCTATATATATCAGCATGAGCAGTACAGCTCCTATACCAGCTCCGACCGATGACAGCAAGAAGAAAAAGAAACCAGAGGGAGCTATCTATAACATTCCGGGCAAAGGAAATGTTTCTGTAAGCTACCAAGGAAAAAAATATTTCGAAAAAGACCTTCCTATTACTCAGTTTGGTTCTACAGAGGTTTTGGTAAATGAGCTTTTCAACAAGAAAATAAACACACGAGTAGTGTTTAACCCCGAAACCGGAGCAATTCTGAAAATAGATAAAGACTAACTAGCAGTCGTTATCCTGAAATAAATAAAACCGGCAGGATTCTGTTCATTCAGAAATCCTGCCGGTTTTATTTATTTCAGTCTGTTAACTACCCTGATCGTTACTTGATATTAGCTTCTTCCAGCTTATATCCAAATTTCTTGTCGGCTACCTTCAAAGCGAAAGCAATAATCAACGACAATACTGCGATACCTGTAAATATACACATCGGTAATGTATAGTCATACAGATTAGCTCCATTTGCCTTTCCTACCACGCAATACTTATCCAATACGATACCAATCAATGTCGGTATTCCCCACAATCCGATATTCTGAATAAAGAATATCAACGCATACGCAGTACCCAACTGGTGAGCAGGGAATATTTTAGCAACCGAAGGCCACATAGCAGAAGGTACCAGCGAGAAGGCAATACCCAGCACAATCATCAATACAATAGCAATCCAAGAACTTGTAATGAAAGGCAACGCATATATACAGTGTACAGCAATCAGCATAGCTGCACCAAGCATCATGATAGAAGCAGCTTTTCCTCGCTTGTCTACCATACCACCAAACACCGGAGTAAGGAACAAAGCTCCTAAAGCAGGAAGTCCGGCAAAGAATCCGGCAACACTTTCATCAATACCATATTTACTGATCATCAGCTCGGAAGCAAATTTCTGGAACGGGAATACGCATGAGTAAAACAATACGCAAAGCAAGGCTATCAGCCAGAATCCCGGATTAGAAAGAATCTTGGCAACATCCTTGAATGAGAATTTTTCTTCCGGAGAATTATCAACTTCAGCTTCAATCTGGCGATCCAGTTTCTTATCAAGAACAGAGAAAGCAAAGAAAGCTATCAATCCACCGATCAGACAGATCAGACCTACCAGCACCGGAGTTGTAATCTCGTACGCACGTGCCATCGGAATAGCAACTGCATAAGCGGCCTGCGAACCTACACGTGCCAGCGCAACCTGTACTCCCATGGCTGTTGCCATTTCTTTTCCGCGGAACCATTTGGCAATCATCTTCGTTACTGTGATACCTGCTACTTCAGCTCCTACACCAAAGACAGAATAACCAGCCGATGCAACAAACACGCTTACTTTATATCCCAAAATTGTGCCTGTAGCATCTGCCATACCCGTCATAGCATAATACTCCAGTCCTGTACCCAATACCATCAGAATAGTAGCCAGCTTTCCGGTAAACCGAATACCAAAACGGTCAAGAATCAGCCCACCCCATATCAGCATCAAAAAGAAAACATTCAGGAAGCTATAAGCTCCGGTAAAAAGTCCGAACTCACTACTATCCCACTTCAAATCGGTTTCAAGCATCGTCTTCAGCGGTGCAACCACATCGTTCACATAATATGCCGCCATCATCGTGAAGGCAACAATTGCCAGCGCTCCCCAGCGAATAGCCCGGGAATCATTCAGTTTTTTAAGATTCTGTTCTTTCATCTATTTTTTATCTATTTTTTATATATTTCTTAAAAATGCGACAAAGATACGTTTTTTTTCATCGTTTCTATTTCATTTTTCAAAATATATTCTAACTTTGTAACAGAACGTAACACACATTATATAAGTAAAACGCGTGCAAGGTTCATTACAATTTTAATTTACCAACTAATAAAATCAACCATGAAAAAAACAAAACTTACGGTTCTCTGCGCCATAATGAGCGGAAGCCTATTATTTTCTTCCTGCATCGGTTCTTTCGGACTGTGGAGCAAATTGAAAGATTGGAATCAAGGACTTGGCAATAAATTTGTAAACGAAATCGTATTTTTGGCTTTCCACATCGTTCCGGTGTACGAAGTTGCTTATTTTGCCGATGTACTGGTTTTGAACTCTATTGAATTCTGGTCAGGTTCTAACCCTATAGCACAGGTAGGCACCGAAAAGACAGTACAAGGAGAAAACGGAGAATACCTGGTACGTACAAATGCCGATGGCTATACCATCATCAAGAAAGGTGAAGAAGACAAACCTTTAGATTTGGTTTACAACAAAGAAAAACGTACATGGAACGCCGTTGCCGACGGACAGACATTCGAACTGATAACCATGAATGAAGACGGCACTATTACATTTAAGCAGAAAGACGGCACTCCGATGACCGTTACTCCTGATATGATGGGTATGTCAGTTGCGAGAGCAGCTCAAAACAATTCATTATTCTTTGCAGCAAGATAACTTCCAAAAGAAGCAAAATCATAACAAAAACGCAGAACTATCATAAAGATAAGTTCTGCGTTATTTTTTATGCCCCACAGACTTCAGGCAACAGACATGAAGCCAACCGGCCAAAACATACTCTGTCCAGCTCTATCAGCATCTCATACAAAAAAATAAAAGCAGCCTCTCCACCACGGAGAAGCTGCTTCGTTATTATAATTTAGGTGTATAAAGTCTTTATTATCTGCTTGTCATTAGCACTGAGCCAATTTACCGTCTGAACCCAATACGTTCAAGATTTTATGCTTGTACATCTTTTCCATGTTATCACGAGCAGGACCAAGATATTTACGTGGGTCGAATTCTGCTGGTTTTTCAGCAAATACCTGACGGATAGCAGCAGTCATTGCCAAACGAGAGTCAGAGTCGATGTTGATCTTGCAAACAGCTGATTTAGCAGCTTTACGCAATTCTTCTTCAGGAATACCGATTGCAGCATCCAATTTACCACCGAACTTGTTGATAGTATCAACTTCTTCCTGAGGAACTGAAGAAGATCCGTGAAGAACGATAGGGAATCCAGGAAGTTTTTCCATAACTGCATCCAATACTTCGAATGCCAAAGGAGGAGGAACCAAACGACCTGTAGCTGGATCAACGTGGCACTGTTCTGGTTTGAACTTGTAAGCACCGTGAGAAGTACCGATTGAGATAGCCAAAGAATCGCAACCTGTACGAGTAGCGAAGTCGATAACTTCTTCAGGGTTAGTATAAGTGTGGTGTTCAGCGCAAACTTCATCTTCTACACCAGCCAATACACCAAGTTCGCCTTCTACTGTTACATCGAACTGATGAGCGTATTCAACAACTTTCTTAGTCAAAGCTACGTTTTCTTCGTATGGCAAGTGAGAACCGTCGATCATAACTGAAGAGAAACCTAAGTCGATGCAAGATTTGCACAATTCGAATGAATCTCCGTGGTCAAGGTGAAGAACGATTTCAGGATGTTCGCAGCCTAATTCTTTAGCGTAAGCTACAGCACCTTCTGCCATGTAACGCAACAAAGTCTGGTTTGCATAGTTACGAGCACCTTTAGATACCTGAAGAATAACCGGAGATTTTGTTTCAACAGCTGCTTTGATGATAGCCTGCAACTGTTCCATATTATTGAAGTTGAATGCAGGGATAGCGTATCCACCTTTGATTGCTCTGGCAAACATATCTCTAGTGTTTACCAAGCCTAATTCTTTGTAATTAACCATTGTTGTAAATTTTATAATTGTTAGTGATTAAATTCCATAGGCAAAGTTACAAAGAATTGTAACAAATCTTCCTTTCATTGCATGAAAAAAGTGCTCCACTCATGAACATTTTGACCTAAATCATCGGCCATTTCACTCAAAAAGCATTGGATGTAAAGTGTATATTACAAATTTTACAGACTCATTCTGCTTTCTCTTCCAGAAAATCAACATCCATTTTTTTGGCCATCCGCCAGCTTCTTACACCTTATATTATATAATAACAGAACAATGCAGCCAGTGGTCATCTTTCAAAACTACAGCAAGTTAAATAAAAAATTATGCAAATCATTTTCTATTTCAAAGAAAAGCAGTATCTTTGCAACCCGAAACAGACCATTACACACTATATATTTTGCAGTGTTACCACATATAGCAAATAATAACAATAAAAGTATATACTGAAATGAAAAAAGGCATTCATCCTGAAAACTACCGTCCGGTAGTATTTAAAGACATGTCAAACGGTGACATGTTCTTGTCACGTTCAACTTGTGCAACAAAAGACACAGTAGAATTCGAAGGCGAAACTTATCCTTGTGTTAAGTTGGAAATCTCTAGCAGCTCTCACCCGTTCTACACAGGTAAGTCTAAATTGGTAGACACTGCAGGACGTGTTGATAAGTTCATGAGCCGCTACAACCGCATCAAGAAGTAATCATTACTTGCAGAAATATAAAATCGGGCGTTTCTTTCACGTGAGGAACGCCCGATTTTATTTTTACCGTCACACAACTTATCAGCATATCATATCAAAAACTTCAGCATATTTTGAGAAAAACATGCTGAAGTTTTCTGTAAAATTCGTACAAATATTCCACAAAACTTGCTGACGTTTTTTCAATACCTCCCGGCTTTACCAGCAAGCCTTAAAGGAAGCCGCTAAATTCTTAGAGATTATCCTCTCTATCCATACCCCTTAAAAACAAATCAGGTATTGCCGAAACCATCCGAACGAACGGCCTCAACAATACCCGAACATGAAAATATAAGATTTACAGCAAATATTACTTAGTATCCTTTGCACGTATTTCTACACGACGAATCTTACCGCTGATTGTCTTCGGAAGTTCATCTACAAACTCGATAACACGTGGATATTTGTAAGGAGCTGTCACACGTTTTACATGATCCTGCAATTCCTTTATCAGCTCCGGACCGGCTTTCTGCTTGTAATCCTTTGCCAATACAATCGTAGCTTTTACTACCTGACCGCGAATTTCATCGGGTACACCTGTTATGGCACACTCTACTACTGCCGGATGGGTCATCAAAGCACTTTCTACTTCGAACGGGCCAATACGATAACCGGAACTCTTGATTACATCATCCGCACGGCCTACGAACCAGTAATAACCATCTTCGTCACGCCATGCGACGTCACCGGTATAATAAACTCCGTCGTGCCATGCTTCGCGAGTCAGTTCTGCATCACGATAATACTCTTTAAACAATCCCAGCGGTTTTCCCTTATCGGTACGTACAACGATTTGTCCCTGTTCACCATCTTCGGCCGAACGTCCGTCGGGTGTAAGCAGGTCGATATCGTACTGCGGATTAGGAACACCCATACTGCCTGGTTTCGGATCCATCCATGGGAAAGTAGCAAGTGTAAGAGCTGTTTCTGTCTGTCCGAAACCTTCCATCAGACGGATACCTGTAATCTTCTTGAAAGTTTCGTAAACAGAGTAGTTCAATGCTTCTCCCGCCGTAGTACAATATTCCAGTGAAGACAAATCGAATTTGCTCAGGTCTTCACGAATCAGGAAGCGGTAGATAGTAGGAGGTGCGCACAATGAGGTAATATGATAATCGTGTATCTTCTGCAAGATATCGGCAGGAGTAAATTTCTCATGGTCGTACACAAAGATATTTGCTCCGGCAATCATCTGTCCATACAGTTTGCCCCATACAGCTTTTCCCCATCCGGTGTCGGCAATAGTAAGATGCAGACTGTTTTCATGAAGATTATGCCAGAAACTTCCGGTAGCAATGTGTCCCAACGGATAAGTAAAATCGTGTGCCACCATCTTAGGTTCTCCGGTAGTTCCTGAAGTAAAATACATCAGCATAATATCATCGTTGGTATTTGCATGTTCAGGACGTACAAAAGGAGCTGCACTTTCCATTCCCTTATGGAAGTCTTCAAATCCTTCCGGATATTCAGGACCTACACTGACGAGCTTCTCTACGCTCGGACATTCAGGCATTGCATCCAGAATATGTTTGGTAATGACTTCTTCTCCCGCAGCAACAATCATTTTGATAGTAGCGGCCTTGCAGCGGTAAACGATATCTTTCTTAGTCAGCAGGTGGGTAGCCGGAATCACTACCGCCCCTATCTTGTGAAGGGCAATGACAGAGAACCAGAATTCATAACGGCGTTTCAGAATCAACATCACCTTGTCGCCATGTCCGATACCCAGACTCTGGAAGTAAGAAGCCGTCATATCGGTATATTTTTTCAAATCGGCATAAGTAAACTGAATATGTTCTCCTTTATCGTTTGTCCAGAGAAGAGCGTTTTTATCCGGACGCTCGGCAGCCCATGCATCTACTACATCATAACCGAAGTTAAAGTTTTCGGGCACTTTTATTTTGAAGTGCTTTATAAAATCCTCTTGTGAGGTAAAGCTAGTTTGATCTATAAATCGTTCTAACATATATCTTTTGCTTGTTTTTTACTAGTTGTTTGTATTGTTATTGCATTACTACAGCCAGGAATTTTACAGTTTTTCCATCCAGAGCCAACATTCCGTGAGGCTTGCTTGAATCAAAATACAGGCTGTCTCCCGGATTCAATATCAATTCCTTACCATTGATATTCAACAGCATACGTCCCTCTATCACCAGGTTGAACTCCTGTCCTTCGTGGGTATTGAAATATACCGGTGTATTTTCCGGCTTCGGTCCTACCGTTACAATAAACGGATCAGCCTTACGTCCCTTAAAACCAGAAGCAAGCGACTGATATTTATATGCCTTAGTACGTTCTACGGATACACCTGTTCCACGACGGGTAAGAAAATAAGATTTCATCTTAGGTTCTTCACCAAACATCAGTTCGTCTAGTGTAATACCGTATTTTCGTGCTATCCGCTGCAAAACACTTACAGAGAAGTCGCACTCACCCGACTCAATAGCCTGGTACTCCTCTACCGTAAAGTTACAGTCGGCTGCAACTTCCTCTACACTCAAATCCAAAGCGTCGCGCAAACCTTTCAAGCGTTCGGCTATCTGCTTAATTTGTTCATCCATATCTTATATGCTTTTTTAAATTGATTGCTGTTTTAATCCAAATATAAATAATCGTAATGCACCAGCGGTCGCTGCCCATGCATGCCTAGCATTTCGCGTGCTTCGGCAGAATCCACCCCGATACGTCCTACTCCTATCTGACGTCCGCGCGCATCCATTATCTTTACAATATCATCCTTTTCAAACTCTCCTTCAATAGAAACGACTCCAACCGGAAGTATACTTACAGCCTTCTTTCCCTTCACAGCCTTAACAGCCTGTTCGTTCAGATGCAGTTCGCCTTTGGCAAATCCTTCACTATGAGCGATCCATTTCTTTACGCTCGAAACAGCTTCAGAAGAAGGCACAAAACGAGTACACACGGTTTCGTCTGGATGCTGCAGCAAATCCAGCAGAACATTGTCTTTCTTTCCGTTGGCGATAATGACAGTAATCCCTTCGTCGGCTACCTTGCGGGCAATAGTTGTTTTGGTAAGCATGCCTCCTCGGCCAAAGCCCGACTTTTCTGTCTGAATATAGTCGGACAAATCTTTACCTTGCTCCACCTCACGTATCACCGAAGTACCCGGCTGCGAGGGCGAGCCATTGTAGATACCGTCGATATTACTCAGAATTATCAACGCCTGGACATCCAGCATAGAAGCAATCATGCCCGAAAGCTCATCATTATCCGTAAACATCAGTTCGGTTACAGAGATGGTATCATTTTCGTTTACAATAGGTATTACTCCACTTTCCAGCATCACACGCATACAATTTCGCTGATTCAAATAGTGGCGACGAGTAGAGAAGCTCTCTTTTGTGGTCAACACCTGTCCAACGGCAATGCCGTGCTCACGGAACAATTCATAGTAGCGATTAATTAATTTGGCTTGCCCCACAGCAGAATACAGCTGACGCTGCTGCACACTGTCGAGTTTCCGTGATACTTTAATCTCACTTCTTCCCGAAGCGACTGCACCTGAAGAGATAAGCACTACCTCTACTCCCGCTTTACGGAGCTCAGCTATCTGGTCCACCAGCGCCGACACACGAGTTACATCCAATGTTCCGTCGCGGCGGGTAAGCACATTGCTTCCCACTTTTACTGCTATCTTTGTAAACTGAAATGCCATAATAAACTTCCGTTTCTTTTCGTCCGGCAAATATAACTTTTTACTTCGTAATGCAAGCGAATAGCCTGAATAAAATATAAATTTATTACTTATTGACACATATCAAGCCAAAATAAAGAGAAAATCAGTACCTTTGCGTGACAAAAAATTAACACATTATTTAATATGGTCAAAGCTATCTTCTTCGACATAGACGGAACATTAGTATCGTTCAATACTCATTCTATCCCAGAGTCCACCCAAAACGCATTAAAACAATTGCGGGAAAAAGGCATCAAAGTATTCATAGCCACAGGACGTCCTAAAGTTCTGATGATGGATGCGGTAGGTCATTTGCCCTTCGACGGATTCATTACTCTGAACGGAGCGCATTGTTTTACTTCCGATCATCAGGATATTTATAAAGGAAGAGTACCCGAAGAAGATATCGAACGCCTCATCGATTATCATCAACAACATCCGGAAACTCCGTTCGTCTTTGTACACGATGATGAATGGTTTATTACGAATGTCAATGAAGCTGTAAAAGACGTAGCCAAGCTAATTGAAATCAGTCTTCCTCCCATACGCCCGATAGAAGAGGCACGTAACAAGGAAATCTTACAAATCATGGGGTATTTCAAGGAAGATCAGGATCTGGAAGTATTCCGCAATGTCCTGACTCATTGCGAGCCAATGCGCTGGTATCCGCTTTTTGCCGACATCATAGCACGTGGCAACAGTAAGAGTAAAGGGATAGATCACGTGCTGGAATATTATGGTATCGACCTGAAAGATACAATGGCTTTTGGAGATGGAGGAAATGATATTCCGATGCTCGGACATGCCGGTATTGGCGTAGCAATGGGCAATGCTTCTGATGAGGTAAAAGCCGCCGCAGACTATGTAACGACTTCGGTCGATGAAGACGGCATTATGAATGCACTGAAACATTTCGGAGTATTATAAAAAAACAGCGGCATGAGAACATAAAACACATGCCGCTGTTTTTTCAAAGTGGACCCTTACAACCAAAGTTTCGCCAAATAGTCGTAATGACTGCCTTCCTTTATAATCTGAGCATGGAAGCCATATTGTGAGACATAAGCAGAAAGGGTATCGAAATCCACATACAGCCAGTCGAACGAATCGCCTTTCACTTGTTTATACTGCATTTGAAAATCTATCTCACCATAATAATCGGCTGCAAGATCGAGCACATAACTGCCGTCTTCGTCTTCATACAGATATTTCAAATCACTGGAATCTAGCAAGATACATCCACCGGGAGCCAGTAACTGCTTCATTCTTGCACAGAAAGCAGGAATATTCTTCAACTTTCCAATAATTCCGGAACCGTTCATAAGCATCAGGATCGTATCAAACTGTCCGGTAAAATGTTCATCAAACAGATTAACATGAAGAGCATTCAGCCCACGTTCCTGCATGGCCTTCACCGATAGAGGAGATATATCAATGGCAAGACTCTCCTTACCCATTTCCTTAAGAGCCAGCGAATGGCAGCCGCTTCCGGCTCCTACATCCAGAATTTTACCCGTTGCCTGCTGCAAGGCAATCTGTTCCAGTTCCGGCATCGATTCGTATGTACGAAACAAACCGGCTACGGGAATTTCATCTTCATCAAACTGAGAAGAAAACACTCTCAGACGTCCCGCCTTGCTATACTTGAGATAATCGTAGATGGCAGCTCCCATCGGATCTTTTCCTTCGGATAATAAATTCAAGTCCATAATTTCAGATCATTCATTTTTTATATATATCCCTACAAAGATACAAAAAGAGTATCATATCATGCAAAGATGACTATTTATTCATTCTGTTTACATAATTTAAGAATAAAACAAAAATAATCCACAAAAACTGTATATTATTTCAATATAATCTGTATATTTGCACCCAATTAAAGAATAATTATACACAATGAAAAGTAAGAACAGCCGACTTGATTCCATTAAAATGATTATCTCAAGCAAAGAGATAGGAAGCCAGGAAGAGCTTCTCCAAGAGCTGGCAAAGGAAGGTTTCCAACTGACGCAAGCAACTCTTTCACGCGACTTGAAGCAACTGAAAGTAGCCAAAGCAGCCAGCATGAATGGAAATTATGTATATGTATTGCCCAACAATACCATGTACAAGCGTATGACTGAACCACATTCCGCTTCCGAGATGCTCCGCCAGCCCGGATTCGTATCTATTGAGTTCTCTGACAATATTGCGGTCATCAAAACACGCCCGGGATATGCCAGCAGCCTTGCTTACGATATCGACAACAATCATTTTCACGAAATCATAGGAACAATTGCAGGTGACGATACCATTATGCTTATTGTCCGCGAAGGCTGTACCCGCACCAGCGTAAAACAAGCACTGGCACATGTAATACCGAATATAAACCTTATAAAATAAAGAAACAAAAAACAAAATGGATACTAAACAAATAGATGTTATGGTAGCCGACGCCTCACATGAGGTATACGTTGACACAATACTAGATACAATTCGTGAAGCAGCCAAAGTGCGCGGAACAGGTATCGCAGAACGTACGCACGAATATGTAGCTACAAAAATGAAGGAAGGAAAAGCTATCATCGCTTTGTGCGGCAACGATTTTGCAGGATTTACTTACATTGAATCGTGGGGAAACAAACAATATGTAGCTACGTCGGGACTTATCGTACATCCCAAATATCGTGGATGCGGACTTGCCAAACGTATCAAACATGCATCATTTACTCTGGCACGTCTGCGATGGCCGAAAGCTAAAATCTTCAGTCTGACATCCGGAGCAGCTGTCATGAAAATGAATACAGAACTGGGATATGTTCCTGTTACTTTCAATGAGCTTACCGACGATGAATCATTCTGGAAAGGATGTGAAGGCTGTATCAACCACGAAATTCTTGTCGCTAAAAAGCGTAAATTCTGTATCTGTACTGCCATGCTTTACGATCCGGCTTTGCACACAGACGACAAAGTAACCAACTTTTAAACATACACATTAAATAAAGAATATTAATACAGAAAAAGAGGCTTCATTTTTCAGCCATCGTTTTTCATAAAATAAATGCCTTATGGAAGAAAAGAAAAAAGTAGTAGTTGCCTTCAGTGGCGGATTGGATACTTCGTTTACAGTCATGTATCTGGCTAAAGAAAAAGGTTATGAAGTATATGCTGCATGTGCCAACACAGGTGGTTTCAGCCCTGAACAACTAAAACAGAACGAAGAAAACGCTTACAAACTGGGAGCTGTTAAATATGTTACACTCGACGTTACTCAGGAATACTATGCTAAGAGCTTGAAGTATATGATATTCGGTAACGTATTGCGTAACGGTACTTATCCTATTTCTGTAAGTTCTGAACGTATCTTCCAGGCACTTGCCATTGCTCGTTATGCCAACGAAATCGGCGCACATGCAATAGCTCACGGTTCTACAGGTGCAGGCAATGACCAGGTCCGTTTCGATATGACTTTCCTGGTTATGGCTCCGGGAGTAGAAATCATTACGCTTACCCGCGATATGGCACTGAGCCGTGATTACGAAATCAACTACCTGAAAGAACATGGCTTTGAAGCAGACTTTACCAAACTGAAATATTCATATAATGTAGGTATATGGGGAACATCAATCTGTGGAGGCGAAATTCTGGACTCTGCTCAGGGATTACCCGAAAGTGCCTATCTGAAACAAGTAACCAAGACTGGAAGCGAACAGCTGAAACTGGAATTCAAAAAAGGAGAACTGTATGCCGTAAACGGTGAAGTGTTCGACGACAAGATTAAAGCTATTCAGAAAGTAGAAGAAATCGGAGCAGCTTACGGTATCGGACGTGACATGCACGTAGGTGATACAATCATCGGTATCAAGGGACGTGTAGGCTTCGAAGCAGCTGCCCCTATGCTGATTATCGGTGCACACAAATTCCTCGAAAAATATACATTAAGCAAATGGCAGCAGTACTGGAAGGATCAGGTAGCCAACTGGTATGGCATGTTCCTTCACGAAAGCCAGTATCTGGAACCTGTAATGCGTGACATCGAAGCCATGCTTCAGGAATCACAGCGAAATGTAAACGGAACCGCTATTCTTGAACTTCGTCCGTACTGCTTCTCTACTGTAGGAGTTGACTCAAAAGACGACCTGGTAAAGAACAAGTTCGGTGAATACGGTGAAATGCAGAAAGGATGGACAGCAGAAGATGCCAAAGGCTTCATCAAAGTGCTTTCTACTCCACTTCGCGCTTATTATGCTAACCACAAAGACGAGGAGAATATCTGATTATGTCTGGCAACCAGAAACTCAGACGTCCACGTACCGGAAGAATGATAAGCGGAGTATGTGCAGGACTGGCAAACTTCTTTGGTCTTGACGTATCTATTATCCGCATCGTATACGTGATACTGACTTTTTTTACCGCATTTGCAGGTATACCTATTTATCTATTAATGTGGATTATCATTCCACAAGAACCAAACCATTATTTTCATGATTAAAGCAGGAATTATAGGAGGGGCTGGATATACGGCAGGCGAACTGATTCGCCTGCTTATCAACCACCCCGATGTAGAAATAAAGTTCATAAACAGCTCCAGCAATGCAGGCAACAAAATCACTGACGTACACGAAGGATTGTACGGTGAAACCGATCTGGTCTTTACAGACGAATTGCCTCTTGATACTGTAGACGTAATATTCTTCTGTACAGCACACGGTGATACCAAAAAGTTCATAGAAAGCCACGACATCCCTGAAGATGTGAAAATCATTGACCTTTCGATGGACTACCGCATTAAGGATGAAAGCCATGATTTCGTTTACGGGCTTCCGGAATTGAATCGCCGTACCATCTGCCAGAGTAAACACGTAGCCAACCCGGGATGCTTTGCTACATGTATTCAGCTTGGTCTGCTTCCGCTGGCCAAACACCTGATGCTAAACGATGATGTTATGGTAAATGCTATAACCGGCAGCACAGGAGCTGGAGTAAAACCCGGAGCAACTACACACTTCAGCTGGCGTAACAATAACATGAGTATCTACAAACCGTTTACTCATCAGCACGTGCCCGAAATCAAGCAATCTATCAAACAACTGCAAAACAGTTTCAATTCGGAGATAGATTTTATACCTTACCGAGGAGATTTTGCCAGAGGTATTTTTGCAACAATCGTTGTCAAAACCAAAGTAGAGCTGGACGAAATCGTAAAAATGTATAAGGACTACTATGCAGAAGACTCGTTCACACACATCGTAGAAAAGAATATCGACCTGAAACAAGTAGTCAACACCAATAAATGCCTTATCCACCTGGAAAAACACGGTGACAAACTGCTCATCGTTTCCTGCATTGACAATCTGTTGAAAGGAGCAAGTGGACAGGCTGTACATAACATGAACTTGATGTTCAACTTAGAAGAAACTGTCGGCTTAATGTTGAAGCCCAGCGCATTCTAAGTCAGATTTAAATATTATATCAAGATATGAAACTATTCGATGTATATCCTTTGTTCGATGTAAATATCGTACAAGGAAAAGGTTGTCACGTATGGGATGACAAAGGTCAGGAATACCTCGACCTTTACGGAGGACATGCCGTTATTTCTATCGGACATGCACACCCTCACTATGTGGAAACAATCAGCAAACAGGTAGCCAAACTGGGATTCTACTCAAACTCAGTCATCAATAAGTTGCAACAGGAAGTAGCCGATCGTCTCGGAGCCATGTGCGGATACGACGATTACCAACTTTTCCTGATCAACTCCGGAGCTGAAGCAAATGAGAATGCCTTAAAACTCGCTTCGTTTTATAACGGACGCACTCGTGTTATATCATTTGCAAAGGCTTTCCATGGACGTACTTCACTGGCAGTAGAAGTAACAAACAATCCTAAAATCATCGCTCCTATAAACGATAACGGACATGTGACTTATCTGCCGCTGAATGACACAGAAGCCATGAAAGCTGAACTGGCCAAAGGCGATGTGTGTGCAGTCATTATAGAAGGTATTCAGGGAGTAGGCGGTATCCAGTTGCCTACAAGCGAATTCATGCAGGCATTACGTCAGGCATGCGATGAGCACAATACAGTACTGATACTCGACGAAATCCAGTCTGGATACGGACGAAGCGGTAAATTCTTCGCCCATCAGTACACAGGTATACGTCCTGATATCATCACAGTTGCCAAAGGTATCGGAAACGGCTTCCCGATGGGAGGTGTACTCATCAGTCCTAAATTCACTCCAGTATACGGACAGTTGGGTACCACATTCGGAGGAAATCATCTTGCCTGTGCAGCCGCTATAGCCGTACTCGATGTAATGAAGGAAGAAAATCTGGTAGAAAATGCCGCTCTGGTAGGAACACACCTGATTGAAGAATTGAAGAAATTCCCTCAAATCAAAGAAGTACGCGGACGCGGTCTGATGATTGGAATGGAATTCAGCGAACCGATAAAAGAAATCCGCCAACAGCTCTTGTTCGAACAGAAAGTCTTTACCGGTGTAAGCGGAACCAATGTTATACGTCTGCTTCCTCCTCTCTGTCTGAGCATGGCAGAAGCTGATGAATTCCTGAGCCGCTTGCATGCAGTTCTAAAATAGCAATCCACAAGCTAAAACATACAAAGAAAATAGCCGGAACTCTCAATGAGAATTCCGGCTATTTCTTTTATTAGAATATTTTATTTTCAAGCTCTGATTAAGAACATCTCAGTACCTGACCGATACGTAAAGTAGTAGTACGTTTAATACCATTTATCTGGCACAGGCGATCGATAGAAACATGATACAAGCGTGAGATACGTCCTAATGTATCACCCTGGCGGATCTTATGATAACGGATTGCTGATTTCTCTGCTTCTTCAGCACCCGATTTGCCGCTCTTTACAGCAGCTAAAGCACGTGTACGCTGATATTCGTAACGGTTCGCTCCGCGAATGAACAAATAACTGTCGGCTACAATATCCTGTTTCGGGAAATCGAACATAAATTCCGGATTGATAACCTCACCCAGGAAACGAGTTTCGAAATGCAAGTGTGAACCAGTAGAACGTCCGGTATTACCACCCAATCCGATAGGATCACCAGCCTTTACATATTCATCTTCTTTTACAATCTGCTTTGAAAGGTGTCCGTAAATAGTTTCCAGACCATTATCATGACGTATTACTACATACTTACCATAGCCACGACGCTCATATTTTACCATACGTACTTTTCCGTCGAAAGCCGCACGAATAGTATCACCGATATATACCTTGATATCAAGTCCGTTGTGCATACGACGCCAGCGCGGACCGCATTTTGAAGTAATTTTTGTATGAGTGGTAGGCATGCAGAAACCCGTCAGGTCGATACGGAAGCTATCAGGAATCTGTACGGTATTGCCATAAGCGTGAACACGCTGGTTATTCCAATTGGGATAAAGACTGTAAGCAGGATAAACTGCTTGTTCTGCTTTAATCTGGCGAATCAATGCCAAAGAATCTACTGCTTTAAGTTTTCTGTCGATAGGAGCCTGGCGAGCCAACAAATCTTGTCCTGATACATTTACACTGACAAACGCCAAGGCTGCTATTGCAACTGTTCTAATACATTTTAAAATCATTATCGCTATACTATTTTTCAGCCTATACCTGCAAGTGGATTTCCGAACTCTCTATCTGCTTCTTGCGTTGGTATAACTGCCGGTTCTAAACAATTCTAATTAAAAAAGTCTTTTTCAGACACTAAGATTCCAAAAAATCGTTTCAAATATAGCATTTTTCCGGCAAAAAGCAGAGCCCTGTTAACGATTTTTTATGTATTTTCATACCAAAATCATTAACCTTACCCGATAATATGTTTTATAACATACAGCTATTACAAACAGTTTACATCAGTCTGTAAATCAAACAACCAGGAAGATATGATGCCCCAACAAACATTAAAGACGTACGAAACGCCCATTCTGCCAGACATACTTCAGCGGTTCAGCAACAAGATAAGGTTTTATCTCCTTCGAGGTTTCTTCATCCAGATAATCGGGGGTAGTATAAATAAACGAAAGCGAAGTATCTTTTTCCGACAATACAGCTTTCAACAAAAACATATCAGCACGTGTACGCAGGTTTTTCAACGAATCAGTTTGTGTTTCCGTCACAGGGGTTTTATAGAAAGCATCCTCGGCAGGCAGAGTAAGAAAATTCTCTGCCGGAAGAGATTTCCATGAGGTATCATAAAACGAAACACGACTGTCACTCACCGGTCCCTGATAAGTCTGTACGACACAAATCACTTTTACAGAATCGTTAAGAGGAAGCAACTTCATCTCTGCCGTACTGACTGCGCTTACTTTCAGCAACAGATAATCATCTGTCAGCTTCAACATTTCCGACGTGTTTCCAAAACGGTTTTTCACCTGAGCCTTCATATTGCTGGCAAGGAAATCGCCGAAATCGGCTCTGTTGACCTCTGTCAGCAACGGCGAAAGAGAATCGGGCAAAGCAACAAACAACGATTTCATATCCTGTGCCTGCATATTCAGACAGCACAACAGTATTCCGGCTATAATCAATATTTTTCTCATGAAATATTCTGTTTTTATTATATCATTCAGCGATGCTAAAAAAGCACTCATTGCCTGCAAAAGTAGCACTTAAATAGAATATATTGAAAAAAACAGCCCGCTTTTTAATGCAGTATAAAAACATATCTATAAACAAAAGCCACCCTGTACAAGGTGGCTCCTAAATTATCAACATCTACAACAGCATAAGCTGTTCTGTAAACTAATTAGAATACAATCTTACGTTCAATCTCCTCAAAACGGGGGAAAAGCAAATTATTCTCCAAGTGAATATGTTCAAACAGGGCATCGACGAAAGCTTCCAGTTCCTGCATCAGCAACCGGTAGCTGGCACATCCATCCTGAGGAACCGAGAAATGACGGGTCAGTTCAATAATATGCAAGTAACGGTTTCCTTCCCCTTCATGCTCCATTTTCATTACCCGAATCGGATTGGCAATGGTCCCGCAATGCATCGGTTCCATGCGTTGTCCCTGCTGCTGTGCTGCATACAATTCATACAAATAAGGGAACAATACGTTTTCCTCTTTTTGCAAGTGCATCTCCAAATCCTGGAGCGATTCACTGACCAATGTTTTCAGTTCACGCAGCTCGGGATGAGCTTCTCCATGTACCCGTTCTACCTTCTCCAGCAATTCCATCAGTTCCGGTCCCCGCGAACGAATACCGCGATGATGTATTTTCAAAATATAATCCATCAGCAAATCGAGCGGCCACGATGCAAAGGGAATAGCTCCCTTTCCGTCCGAGTCCTGATGCTGCAATGCCTGTATAACTTCTTCCACATCCAGCTTCAAAGCTGCACAAGCTTCATGCAGCTGAGTTTCTCCATGACAACAAAAATCAATCCCATATTTTTTGAATACTTTAGCCGCAGCAAAATTTTCGGCTACAATCTTGCCAACACTTGTATCTTTCCAGTCTGCTGTTTTCATATTTCCACTAGTTCTATTTGATTACGACTGCAAAGATATCCCGGTATCCGGACAAAATCTGTCACATAGGTGACAATGACCCATAATGAAAGTTAAATATCATTTTAGAAGAGCGATATATTTCGCACCAGATAAGTATCTATATAACAAGCAACTAGAAATGGCTTTTATTTTCGTACAAATTTAAAAAAAACATCAGCATATTTACTCTAAAACATGCTGATGTTTTCTTTCATTTATCAGCAAAAAAAATTTATCCCTTCCGCTTCAGGAAATCAGTAGGACTTTCACCAAAATAATCTTTATAACATTTCGTAAAATAAGACGGTGAACTGAATCCCACTTCATAAGTAATCTCTGCAATGGTCTTTTCGGTAGATGCAAGCAGTGAAGCAGCTTTTTTCAAACGTGCTATACGCAACAGTTCATTGGGAGAATATCCAGTAAGAGCTTTCGATTTCCGGTATAGCTGCACGCGGCTCATGCCAATCTTGTCACCTAAGTCTTCCACGCTCAGTTCGGAATTGCCCAACTGTTCATCTATAAGCGCTCGAAGTTTCTCGACAAATCCTTTATCCAAATCCGCTATCGGCTCCTTGCGCAAGGAAGTCTTATCGGCAAAGAAACTTTGCAACCGGAGACGGTTGTCTATCAAGTTACGCAAACGTACCTGCAACAAACGTGCACTGAACGGCTTCAGAATATACGAGTCGGCTCCACATTCATACCCCTTCACTTTCTGTTCATCCATGGTATAGGCAGTAAGCATCATCACCGGAATATGTGACGTCTGTACTTCCGATTTCAACCGGCGGCAGCATTCCATACCGTCCATCACCGGCATCATCACATCACAAATCACGGCATCGGGCACATATTTCATTGCCTGCTGCAAACCTTTCTGTCCGTTGGAGGCTTCTATTACTGTATACTTATCATGCAGAAGTGACTTTACATAGTCGCGTACGTCCTGATTATCGTCAATAATCAATACAGTTTCTTTGTCATCCCGTTCAACTACTTCGGGAGCAGTCTGGATTGTTTCCTGATCGGCAGAAAGTACTGCCCCTTCTTTCAAGTTCGTAAGTACAATATTTTTCTCTACATTTTCTTCCGGCACTCCGTTCTGCTGGACAGGCATTTCGAGGGTAAACACCGTTCCCCTGCCCTCACCGCTGTCTACAGCGATTGTACCTCCATGCATCTCTACAAACGCCTTTACCAATGCCAGTCCGATACCCGAACCTGCATGATGTACATCTATCTGATAAAAACTTTCGAAAATATGCTTGACATGTTCTGCCGGCATTCCGATACCAGTATCTGAAACTTGATAGCGCAACCAGCGTTCACCTTCTTTGGTAAACTGAGAAAGCTTTATTTCGATAGTACCATTTTCAGGAGTGAACTTAAACGCATTCGAAAGCAAATTATAAGTTATGCGTTCCATCTTTTCGGCATCGGCAATCATTACGTAACCTTCTTCCGAAGGTTCTACCGATACAGTAAAATGAATGTGCTTGCGATAAGAAAGTGTACGGAAAGCGTCAGTCCAGTCTTTGATATTTTCCGAGATATCGAAACGTGACAGCGTCATACTCAATTTACCATTTTCGAACTTACGGAAATCAAGAATCTGATTAATCAACCGGAGCAACACCGTCACATTTTTCTGTATGATATTCAACAGGAAACGTTCATTTTCTCCTAACTTATTACTTTCTGCCAGCTGATTGACCGGAGCTGCAATCAAAGTCAGCGGTGTACGGAAATCATGAGAAACATTTGTAAAGAAAGCCAGCTTGGCATGCGTAGCCTCTTCCAGCTGTTTGGAAAGACTTATCAACTGGTCACGCTGTTCCTCCAAGCGTTTCTTCTGGTCAGACAATTCCGCATTCAGTCTGTTCTTTGTCCAGAAAGCACGTACAACGAAGAAAAGCAACATTGCAACCAGAACCAAAATTACAATACAGGCATACAATAACATCCTTTGCGAAGAGTAACGCATCAGATACGTATCAAGCTGCTTATCGAGAACTTCTATTTTATTATCGAGCTGACCGATATGTGCAGTCTGCATTTGCATAATGCGTGCATTCGCCTTATTGACAAGTGCTGTCGACAGCACTGTTTCACGCGTGTAATCCCGGCCTTGCAAAATATTCATGGCAACTTCCATCACCTTATCACCTCCGGTAGGATAAATAAAAGTCGCATCCAACTGCCTGTTTGCTACCTGTTCTACACCATAACCTTCACCGGCCAACGCATCGATCCCTACAAACAGCATATCATGCTCACGATGTTGTTTGACGGCCGCATCGTATGCTCCGGCTGCCATTCGGTCATTATGAGCAAAAACCATGTCAATATCCGGGAATTTTGAAAGAATGTCACCAAAAGCTTTCTCGGCCGGTACTCTGAGCCATGCGGCATCAGCCGAAGCAATGAGTTTTATGTCAGGAGTTTCCCGTAATGCATCCATCAGACCTCGATGGCGTTCGAGTGCAGAAGTAGAAGCTTTCAGACCAGCAACTTCTACCAGATTTCCTTTCCCCTGCAAGCGTTCAGCAATATAGCTCCCTACCTGACGCCCGATTTCATAATTGTCGGCTCCTACATATGCGGTATATTTGTCTGAACGTATTTTTCTGTCGACCAAAACAACAGGAATACCTTTGTTATAAGCTTTCTCTATAACCGGTGTAATGGCATCAGCTTCATTGGGAGAAACAATCAACAGATCAACTCCTTCACCAATAAGACTTTCTATATCGGCTATTTGCTGAGCATTATTATCTTTCGCTGTACGGATATCAATCTTAACACCCGGATAGAACAAAGCTTCACGACGAATCTCTTTGTTCATCTGTTCACGCCATTCATCGTCACTACACTGAGATACACCAACGACATAGCGTACCTCACGGGGAGCACACCCTGCCATCAGCAAACAGAACAACGCAACAAGAACAAACAAAACATGTTTCATAGCATTCAAAGGTATTATGATAAGATTCCTTCACATGTACAGTTCAACCATCAAACAGTACTGCACATGTGAAGGACAGGTAAAGATACAAAAAATTATTTTATGACGCGATCTTTCAACGATTGCGGCAATACAGGCATTGCTCCGTTCTGAGTACAAACATAAGCAGATGTTTCTACAGCCAGCTTATGAGCTTCGCCGATAGACAAGCCACTCAATATAGAAGAAACGAATGCTGCCGTAAACGAATCGCCTGCTCCAACTGTATCGGCCACTTCAACTCTAGGTGTTTCAACAAAAGAAACATTACCCGGAGTGAAGACATAACTTCCGTTTACTCCACAAGTAAGAATAAGCATCTTCAAGTTATACTTGGCAAGTAAGATCCAGCATTTATCCTGAAGGTCAATACCCGGATAACCGAACATACGGCTTACAGTAACCAGTTCTTCATCGTTTATCTTCAAGATATTACATTTGCTAAATGAATTACAAAGAATCTCTTTGGTATAAAATCCCTGACGAAGATTAATATCAAAGATCTTCAGTGTATCTTCGGCAGGCATAGCATCAATAAAGCGATTGATCGTATCACGTGATACAACGCTACGCTGAGCCAATGAACCAAAGCAAACAGCCTTAGTATGTTTTGCCAGATCTTCCAAGGCCGGTGTATAAGGAATGTTATCCCAGGCTACCCCTTCCTTTATATCATAACAAGGAACTCCTTCTGCATCCAGCTCTACCTGTACTGTACCGGTAGGATAAGGCACTATCTCTACCATAGCATTCAATTTCTTTTCACGGAAATTATCTAAAATCTCCATGCCGAGTTTGTCATCGCCTACTGCACTTACAACACGGCTGTTCAATCCGAACTGTGATACATGATAAGCAAAGTTTGCAGGAGCACCACCTATTTTCTTTCCTTCTGGAAGCACATCCCACAGTGCTTCTCCCATTCCTACTACAATTGTATTTTCCATATTCTAGTTTCTGTTATCAAAGTTAGACATTACTTTTTAATTTTCAAGGTGTAGAACAGCAAATAAATAACACCGACCGTCATTACGGCTACAGCTCCATCCTGTCCCATAGCATCACTGGCAAATCCCATAAACAGCGGGAATACTGTCCCTCCGAACAATCCCATGATCATCAATCCGGAAATTTCATTTTTCTTTTCGGGTACAGCAAGCAACGCCTGTGAGAAGATAATAGAGAAAATATTAGAGTTACCAAATCCGATCAGTGCAATGGCTGTGTAAATAACAGCTTCGGCATCCGATACAAATAATCCCGCCATCGCAAGCAGCATACAGATTACACTAACAACGAAGAACGAGCGTGCAGAAACCTTCTGCAAGATGATAGCTCCTGAGAAACATCCCAGCGTACGGAATATAAAATACAGACTGGTAGCAAAACCTGCCTCATCGAGTGTCATGCCCAGACGTTCCATCAAAATTTTAGGAGCAGTAGTATTGGTTCCTACATCGATACCTACATGGCACATGATACCCAGGAAGCAAAGCAAAATAAACGGACTTCCCAAAAGTTTCAGACAACTTACAAAACCTGAAGCCTTATCCGGTTTTTCTTCTTCAATAGGAGTTGCTCCCAACCAAAGAACAGCTATTACAGCTATTACCATGTATACAGGGAACAGCACACGCCATCCTAATCCGAATGTCGGCATTGCCTGAGTAGCTCCCCACATCGCAATATAAGGAGCAAGGAAAGAAGCAATTGCTTTGACAAACTGCCCGAATGTAAGTGAGCTGGCAAGTTTATCGCCCGAAATAATATTGCTCAACAGCGGATTGAGCGAAGTCTGCATCAAGGCATTTCCTATACCCAACAGTGAGAAAGAACAGAGCATAACACCGTAGTTATCTCCAAAAACAGGTATCAGAAGCGACACAAAAGTCACCACCAGACTAAGCATTACCGTTTTCTTTCGTCCGATTTTATTCATCAGAATACCCGTAGGTACAGAAAATATCAGAAACCAGAAAAATACCAGTGAAGGAAAGATATTAGCCTCCGAATCTGTCAGATTCAAATCAGCCTTTACATAGTTTGATGCAATTCCCACCAAATCAACAAAGCCCATGGCAAAGAAGCAGAGCATAATGGGAACTAATTTCGCGTACTTCAGTTGATGACTAGTCATAGCTACTTATTTTAATCTATAAATTTTTAATGATTTTACTATAAAACTCTTCTTATCCGACTCAAAGGTCATCTTATTATATGTATCAGATGGAAAAACCAGATTCGTCATGGCATACCTTCCGTTTTCACCAAAAGCCTCAACACTACAGCGGTCAACAAACAGACGTAAATGAATTTTTTCCGCATTATCAACAGGTGCTACTGTTAGAGCCGGAAAATCGCGACTAAAATCTACAGCTCCACTCTGACTACGGTCCATAGCAAACTGCTTACGCAACACATCATAATACATAGAAACCTTTTCTCCCTTTGCATTCATCAAGCAGAAAGCCATTTTCGAAGCCCCGGCATTCTCAATCGTCATCTCAATTTCATAAGCACCGTCATTATCTCTCAGCAAGCTTTCAATTTCGTATTTTCCGGCAACCTTGAAAGAAGACTTATCCACCTTTTCGACTCTTGCTTTCTCTATTTCAGGTGAAGGTTTACTTTTCAGATACAGTTCATTTCCTACTCTATAAAGTGTCAGGTCACGCGCAATTGTATTCGCACTACGATATTGTGTAGTAGGAACATTATTTGCATACTGCCAGTTACTCATCCAACCCAATGCTATACAACGGCCAGCAGGAGCATTACTCCACGTAACAGTTGCATAATTATCTTTTCCCCAATCAAGCCATTTGGTCTGAGTTGGTGATTCATTCACAAATTTCTTACCATCGAACGAACCAACAAAATACTGAGCAGCACTGCCTCCAAAAGGTCCTCCAGGATTCAGATTACAAATCAATACCCATTTTTTCTCTTTTGTTCCTTCAATCGGAAGTTCTACCAGATCTGGACATTCCCATACACCACCATGCGCGCCTTGCATTGCCCCAAAACTACTTTCCTTCTTCCATACTTTCAAATTGCCAGATGAATATATCTGCATTTCCTGTCCTACAGCCAACATCATCACCCAATGTTTTCCCGGAGCATACCAGAAAACCTTCGGATCACGGAAATCACGCTCAGTCGAAGTCAGTATCGGATTATGTTCATATTTAATAAAAGTCTTACCGTTATCTAAACTATACGCCATACTTTGTGACTGGATATCTCCCCACGGAGTAGATTTTGCAGATGTATAAAAAGCGACAACAGCTCCTTTTCCAAAACCAGCAGTATTATCTTTATCGACAACACAAGAACCACTGAAAATAGCTCCCCATGCGTCAGGAACAATAGCTGTGCCTTCATACGTCCAATGAGTCAAATCTGTACTTGTAGAATGTCCCCAAGTCATATTTCCCCACATCGAACCATAAGGATTATATTGGAAATACAAATGATACACTCCATCTTTATAAAACATTCCATTCGGATCGTTCATCCATCCATACATTGGAGTATGATGATAAACAGGACGGTAAGTTTCACGATTTGAAGAATCGAACGTATCGGAAAGCTTTATCTCCTTCCAGCACAATGATGAAGAAGGCATACCCGTAACATCAATTGAGATTGTTTTTCCCTGGTAAGCAGATAAATCTAATGGCACATAATAATCAACTTTTTCACGAGCCAGACGAACATTTATGTTTTGTCCCAACTGCAATTCATTATTAACAACAATGTTAACCTTACCTTCAGGTGCATTCTCTTGAACGGGAAGAAGTAAAAACTTCTTCACCGAATCCAAAAGAATGATATTCTGTTCATTAGCTAAATGCTTGACAACCATGCTGTTCTCTGCACCTTGAACAGTCAGTGAGAGTCCTAGTGCAATAGCTAACAAACTTTTTTTTGACGAAAAATTCAAACTCATAATAATTAGATTAATAATAACTTACTTCAATATTGCTAACTTCAATGGTTCCCTCATAACTATTTATAGACCAGCAGTTCTTCTGTGTACCATAAATACGATTCGTATAGGCTACATTGTCATTGATATAAACAACACAAACAGAATTGTCTGTATAAACAGTTACATGATATTCATTATCGGCAGGAGTATTGAACAGGTATCCGTCAATTCCAGCAACAAATCCCATACCTTCTTCTCCTTGTTCTTCAAAGTTCAGTTTTTTCTTGTTACCGTTATCTTCTGGATTTACAATAATAGAGTAATACTTCTTCGAATCAGTACCACGGGCAAAAGAGAAACCAAACTTATCTGTTTTATCAGTAGCTTTTACAGTAAAGGAAATCTTATTAGCAACGTTCAAACGATTGAATAAAACGAAAGAATTTCCAGTCAATACATACTTACCTGCGTTTTCACTTACTCCGTTTTCACTTACTCCGTTTTCACTTTTAGCCATAACCTTCAACGATGAAACAGTAGTAAATTTATTATCAATACCTTGTATGCTACCCAATGATAAACTACCGTCTTCATGCTGGATGATACGGTGAGCAACCAAGTTACCAGCCCATTGAGGTTCATTCGGCTCAGCTCCGACAGCTGTATTGTTATTACCTTCACGAGTTGGACACCAGCCCCAAATATAACGATTAATACCATCTGAAGCAGTTTTTCCTGCATAGAAAGCACGAGAGTCCAAAAGACCTTCATGATCATCAGGCCATTTACCAGCGTCATTAACCGTACATGCCTTCAGTTCATCCAGCGTACGTCCTTTAAAATATTGGACTTTACGGATTGCTACATGCTTTTCTGAGTAAACCAAATACCACCAGTCACCCATCTTAAAGACATCTGGACATTCATAGAAGCGATCCCACATCATTGACATAAATACACCTTTGTGTTCCCAAGACTTCAAATCAGAAGAAACAAATTCTGCCAAAACGCCTTTTGTTCCCTGCATAGTAGAAACAATCATATGATAAATACCATCATCACCTTTGAAGACAAACGGATCGCGGAAATCCTTAACACTGTATCCATAGTCATTTCCCTGCAAATAAAATATCTTGCTTTTCGTCCATGTCTTAAAGTCAGAAGAAGTTGCCATCATCACAACTTCTTGGTTGGCAGTATGTCCTGTATAAAAAGTATAATATAACTTTTCAGAATCATTATATATCGTACTACCCGTACCTATTGCAGCATCAGCTTCCGACGCATTACCAGTAGAAATCACTTCCCCCAAAGACTGGTATGAGTCTACATTTTTTGTACTTACTCCCCAAATAGGATGATATGTTGCCTCCTGATTAGGACGAAATTCCTGCAAATACAAAATCTTAAAATTCTGTTCTATCGGATCATAAAACGGCATCGGATCGCCTGCATAACCAACATACGGTTTATAATAAGTAGTAAACTGTTCATCTGTTGAAGCAAAATATGTTGCAGTGCCATCCCAGTCTTTCTGTGTCAATATAGGATCATCATTATCATTGCAACTACCTAATGACATGAATGCAGCTAAAGCTAAAGAATATATCATTGTTTTCATAAATTACATTATTTTTTTAATGTTGTCCGATAAACATTTTACATATTCCAAATATCTGAATTTCTAAAATTCTTTTATCGGACAATCATTATTTAATTTTTATTTTGATTCACTTGTTAAATAATTAATTGCATTCTGAGTAATCTTTGCAACATTACCATGATATGAATCTGCTGAAGTATCTACTCCATAAGAATACCAATCATAACATCCAGAACCGATACAAAGTACTCCACCAGTCGTTTCACTTGAAAGGTATTCCCAAACAACTACGGCACCATCACCGCCATATCCTAGACTTACACCACCATGACTTGTTTCCCAGCTATTCAGTTCTTCATATCCTCCCCAATCGGAACCGATGTGCCACTGAGCAGTACTATTAGTTATCCGGTAGCCTGCATCACACATATAAATTCCCTTTTTACCATCAATCGTTGATATATCCACACCTTCATAAAGAGGATGAGTTTCATGATTGGTTACAAAGAAGCTCCAAGGACCTGTAGTTATTTCACCTGTCTCTTCCGACTGTCCCCAACAGTTATTAGGAGCATTTCCATCCTTGGTAATACCCAGCTTAGCTGCATAGAACGATGCATAACGAGTCAATAACAAGCTACCTCCATTTTCATAAAATTCTTTTACCTTCGAAACTGCTTGTACAGCACTCGGGGCAGCAGCTTCAAATTTATCCATTGAATCGATACCTCCATCGATATGCAGATGCCACCACATAACCTTGCAATCATTTAAATCAACTCTTCCGGTTCGAACATCTTCAAATGAGAGGTACTGAGCATTAGGAATATTCTTCAACATCCAGTTAGCAGCTTCTTTTTCTTCTGCATTTAGTTCATCTATAGAAGAAGCCAAACCTACATATACAGCACTAGGAGAATCAGACTGTACAACAGTTACAACATAAACAGCAACTGCACTCTGATAAGTAACTGTAAACTCTACTGGACTTGTAAAATCAACAGCTTGTCCTGAAGCTGGAGAAACCATTGCTCCTTGGGTTGTTTCAACCGTAGGTATAAGACTAGTAATATCGATACTCGTCGGTACACGTACCAAAATAGAATGATTTTCTTCATCAATAATACCAGTATACTCATTATTCAATTTAAATGATGTAATTCTAGCTTCATCATGCTTTACCGTAACAGTATAATCTAAATAAGCATCACCATTTGTTACTTTTATCGTTTGAGGAAAAGAGAAATTGGCAATATCTCCAACCTTCATTGAAGCTTCAGCACCATCGGAAACTTCAATTGCCGTTACCTTCATGGCATCTGTATTATAATCGACAGGTACTCCTACTACGACAGTTTTAGTCGAATTATCAATGACTCCCTGATATTCATCGAGTTGCAATGTATTCAGCCAAGTTCGCCCGTTCAACTGAAGATCTGACGTATTATCATCATCGCATCCTGCAACAAAAGCCAAAGAGAGAAGGATGAAAAAAACTTTATTAATATATTTTATTGCATTCATAATATTCATTTATTAAGATTTACAATTAAATTACCAGCCGCCACAATTCTGTGTATAATTACCATTACTAGCACTTATCTGCGCAAAAGGTATAGGCAAGTATTCATTTTTATTTTTAGTAAACGAAGCATTTGAATAAATAGCACAATTATCAGCTTCTTCTGCATAATATTTATTCAAGACCTGATCGGCTTCCCCCCAACGTACTAAATCGAAGAAACGATCACTTTCCATAGCCAATTCTACACGACGTTCAAATTTCAACATCTTCAAAGCCTCATCCTTGGTATAAGTTCCCGTATAAGGCTTCACATAGAAAGTAACACCATAAGCAGCAGGATAATCTGCAATCATAGTAGTACTTTGACCAGCACGATTACGAACTTCATTAATCAGACTAATTGCTTCATTAAGACGACCATCATTTAATTGAATCAAGGCCTCTGCACGCATTAATAAAACATCCGAATAACGCAAAACAATATGATTCATAGGACTACCCCACCAGCCACCTTTTATCAAATAATCTCCATCTGGATCTACATTGTGCTTCAATGTTACATAATAACCATAAAGACCATTACTACGACTCCAAGTAGAAGATTTATCCATCATATAATTCTTATTAAATTCATATGGGAATCCAGGCATACCTACAGTCAAAAACAGACGAGGGTCTACATTATCAGTTGTAATATCATAATCACTATTATTAAAGGTATCAAATAACGGATGACCATCCATATCAGTTCTAAAGGCATTTACCAAATTCTGACTTGGTTTATAAAAGTCACAACCACCATCTGTCACCCCTGGAATATTAGGAACAATCAATCCAAACGACCAGTTACAATTACCATTATTTGTTCCGTCATTCATAGAATATTGCATAGCCCACAATGACTCACATCCATTCTCATACTGAGGTTCCGGACGGAAATTATTATGGAAATCAGCTTCTAAATCGTATCCGCCAGCAGACATAATAGACTTCTCAGTATACTGAACTACTTTTGCCAAGTCTTCAGTGCTAATACTTGTTACCTCATTATTTTCAGGATTATCCTGACGATAGGCCTTATACAAATAAGTCTTTGCCAAATAAGCTGCAGCTGCGGCTCTAGTAGGACGCCCTTTATCGGCTTGTGTATCCGGCAGATTATCATAAGCGAACTGAAAATCATTTGCTATCTGCTGCCAGCTTTCATCATTTGTATAAGTTGTGTTAGAAAGATTATTATATTCTTCGGGAGTAAGATTTTCATCGTTTGCCAAAACAATGTGCTTGTACAACTGCTTCAGCAAGAAGTGTCCATGTCCACGTAAGAATTTCATCTCAGCAATTCGCTGCTGCTTTAGTGGATAAGTATTCTCATCAAGCTGATTCAGTAACTGTAAAGCCGTATTAGCACGAGAAATACAATTATACAAACGCTGCCACATATCACTGATATTCCATGCAGTAGTCATGACACCTTGCGAAATTTCCAATGCATGAAAAACATCACCATCTTCTGTTCCGTTTCCACCTTTATAGGCATCATCCGAACGCACATCATAATTCCACATAGAGAATGATGAGTTAATATCTTCCGCAGATATCCACACAGCATAAGCAGAAATAACCAAATTGTCTACATAAGCGGGATTCTGTAACTGCTCGTTATCGATAGTTCCTTGTGGCACTTGGTCTTCCAGAAAGCTAGAACATCCAGAGCAAGCCAACGCAAAACCTAAAACTGTCGCATATAATAAATTTCTCATAATTTTCGTTTTAATAGTTTTTCAATTTAAAAGCTAACATTAATACCAAAAGTTAAGTTCAAAGGAATCGGATAACCATAATTTGGATTTTCCGGATCAACTCCTGTAAATTCTTTACTCTTAATAGTAAGCAAGTTCTGTGCACTTAAATAAAGGCGTAAACGTTCCATTTTCATCTTCTTCGCAAAATTCTGAGGAACATTGTAACCTATCTGAAGGTTACGTAATTTCAAGAATGAACCATTTTCCACAAAATAGGTAGATACACGTTTTTCATTATTGACATCATCACGTGACAATGCTGGAATATCCGAATCAGGATTAGTCGGCGTCCATGCATCAAGCACTCGTTTTCCTTTATTTAAGAAACCAATATTCAGCCCACTCCATAAGTCTGTTTCCTTTTTTAAATCACTAATTACATCAACTCCCTGCACGCCTTGCCAAAACATTGTCAAGTCGAAATTTTTATACTCTAAATAGATATTCAATCCATAACTGAATGCTGGTGTCGGATTATAAATCCACTGCTGATCCTTTTCGTTGATAACACCATTACCATCCAAATCACGCCAGCGAATACGTCCCAAGCCAGCACCCTCTTGAGTTGCGTGATTATCAATTTCTGCCTGTGATTTGAAGATACCATCTGCCACATATCCTACCTGTGCACCATTGGGATGCCCAATTACACTTTCTACCCCATTACCTCCAAATGTACCGTTTGCAGCAACTGTTGCAGGAAGAGCAGTTATCTTATTACGATAAGCAGAGATATTACCATTCAAATCGTATTTCAAGCCAAATGCTGTCGTATTACGATAACCTAAGTTCAACTCGAAACCTTTGTTTTCCATTTCTCCGGCATTAATCCACTGAGTGCTGCCTTCACCCATAGCTGCAATACCTGCCATTTGAACAAGAATATCTGTTGCTTTCTTATAGAACCAGTCGAATGATCCATATAAAGTCTGATCAAACAAAGAGAAATCAAAACCCAAGTTTGTCTGAGTGGTAGTTTCCCATTTAATATCATCGTTTCCAATCTGGTTACGTTTAAATCCAGACTGAAGAATACTACCTCCATTTGTGCCAGCAATATCATAAGAAGTTCCGTAGCTTTGTCCTCCAGACTCAGTTACACCATAATTAGGAACATAAATAGTATAACGAGCTATATTTGAAATTTCTTGATTACCTGTCTGTCCCCATGAAGCACGAATTTTTAAATCATTCAGCCAAGTAAGCTCCTTCATGAATTTTTCATTGCTAATACGCCATCCCAATGAAACAGACGGAAATGTAGCATAACGATTATTTTTACCAAAACGAGAGGAACCATCACGACGAACAGTCAAAGAAAATAAATATTTATCATCATAGGTATAGTTTAATTTACCAAAGAAAGAAACCAATGAATAACCTTCACCCGATCCATAAGCCTGAGCTGTTCCTGTACCTGCATTAGGCCACATATAATCAGGATTTAATATACTATAATCTTCTTTATAACCAGAGAACCAACTATCATCTTCACGATTCAATTCCATACCAACCATCACGTCGCCACGATGTTTACCTACTTCTAAATTATAAGTAGCAACAGCGTTCCACATCCATTTTGTCCAATGTTCTTGTTTTGCTTCTACTGCATTTTTATCATTTGCAACATTTCCTTCTGTAATAGGATAAGTAAAAATACGTTGTTGCTTTTGAGAATAATCCAAACCAAATGTAGAACGGATATTAAAACCTTTAAACGGATTTAAATTAATATATGCATCTCCGAACATACGCCAATAAGTATAACGATTATCCGAATTTCTATCCAAACGCGCTACAGGATTTTCACGGTCAGGATAACCACCTACAGGTCCCGCATAATTACCGTTAATATCATAAACCGGTAAAGAAGGATTAAACTGTAATACATTTTGCAAGAAACCTTCTGGAGCCTGTACTTCAGAAGTACGGTTCAAAGTGAAATGCTCTCCAACAGTCAATACTTTTCCAATCAGGTTATAGTCTGAATTCATACGAGCAGAGAATCTCTCAAAATCAGTATCTTTTATAACACCCAGATTCTTATAATATCCAAGAGAAAAGAAAGAAGATCCTTTTTCCGACCCATTACTTACTGATACATTATATTGCTGAATAACACCTGTACGAGTCGTTTCATCAAACCAATCTGTGTCTGCTGACGGAACTGTGTTATTAGAGTCAAGAAAACGAGACATACTAATACTGTTCAATTTTGGATAGCCATTACTATCATATCCCCAATCATATTTATATCCCAAGGGGTTAGTATTTGGGTCCTGACCACCATTTACATAAGCCTGCCACATTGCCTGACCATATTCTTCTGCATTCAATACCTCCATTTTATTATTATACATAGAAGCAGATACCGACGCGTCAAAATTTATTTTCAACTGACCTTCTTTTCCTTTTTTAGTTGTAATGATAATCACACCATTGGCAGCACGAGAACCATAAATAGAAGCTGAAGCCGCATCCTTTAAAACTTGAATTGATTCTATATCATTACCATTCAATTCATGCATTCCACCTTTAGTAGGTACCCCGTCAATAATATAAAGAGGGTCATTGTTATTTAATGTACCAATACCACGAATACGAATTGTTGTTGAACCACTAGGATTACCATCGGCCGTAATATTCATACCAGGAACACGACCTTGCAAAGCTTTCATCGGATTATTTTCATTCTGCTTAGATAAATCATCCATACTAACAACAGATACGGCACCGGTCAAATCTGCCTTACGCTGAGTAGTGTAACCTGTTACAACAACTTCATCCAGCACTTCTGTATCTTCTGCTAAAACAATATTCAATACAGTTTGCGCTTTTACGACCTGACTTTTGAAGCCGATATAAGAAATTGAAATTTCCGCACCTTGCTTTACAGTTAAAGAAAACTTACCATCAAAATCAGTAATCGTACCGTTAGTCGTACCCTGTTCAAGAATAGTTGCCCCGATAACAGGCTCTCCATCAGATTTTGAAACTACTGTTCCAGACACTTGCAAACTTTGTGCTTGCACAACCATACACACCATGAAAAGGAGTGCTAAAAGAAATGTTCTTTTTATGCTTTCCATTTACAAATAGATTAAGTTTAACTTATCACAAATCTCACACTGCCGTTCAAAACGGTATTGCAAATGTATGTAGAGCTTAATAAAAGGAATATAATAAATGTTTCATCCTCGATTAAAAATGATACATGCAACATTTTTAATCGAGGATGAAACATTCTTACTCAAAGAACGGAATTTCGTTCTATTGTTTTTTATTTTAGAAAGCCTCCTTACGTTTCTTACTTGTAGCTATCAGATATATACCTAACAAAATAAGAGGCAGACTCAGCAGTTGTCCGATATTCAAAGTCATATTCACTTCTTCTGCAACTTGCGGATTTTTCATAAATTCCAGTCCAAATCGTGCACCAAAGAAAATCAAGAGAGAAACTCCAGTTATCAGACCTATCCGCTTTTGAAGGTGAAATTTGTAATACATCAGCCATGAGGTTACTAAGGCTATCAAGCAATAGAGCATTTCGTATATCTGTGTAGGATGACACGCTTGAGCTTCTCCATTCTGATTATACAAAGCTTGCCATTCACGAGAACGCACAAACTCAAATCCCCAAGGTAATGTAGTCGGGAAACCGAATATTTCCGAATTCATCAGATTTCCGAAACGGATACACATGCAGACCACAGCTACCGCCGGAATCATACGATCGAAAAGCCACCACACATTTTTTTTCGTAACTTTCTTTGAGTACCAAACCAAAGCCAAAATCAAGGCAAATACTCCTCCATGACTGGCAAGTCCTCCTTTCCAGATTTTCAAAATCTCCAACGGATGTGCTCCATAATAATCCCACTCATAAAATAAGCAATGTCCTAATCGAGCTCCTATTACACTACTTACTATACAATATACAAACAATTTATCTGCCCAATAGTCAGGATATCCTTCTTTTTTAAATAAACGCGATACTATTTCATAAGCGAAAATGAATCCGAGTCCCCACATCAATCCATACCAACGAATTTCAAGGGAGCCTAAATGTACCAGAACAGGATCTACATCCCAAACAATACTTGCTAACGTCATAATTTATATTTCTTTGATATAGCCACAAAGGAACAAAAAAAATCTCTTTCCCGAAACGATACAGGAAAGAGATTTCAAAGTTATCTGAAAATTAATTATACCAAATGAGCAATCAGTTCTTCACGGTCACCTTCCAACAAATCGATAACCGGAACTTCAATCATTGTATAGCATCCCGGCTGCTGTTTCATAGAAGCACGGGCAACACATACCAATACTTGAGCTGTAAGAGCCGGATTGTTGATCTTCATATCGAATTCGAACAACTGATTATGTGTCTTTCCAGATACACCCTTACGTACCAAGTTAACGCCATGACCAACATCATTCAAATCGTCTACACAAGGAACCTGAATTACATGAGTCTCGTCATTCACAAAATAAGGATCAGCTTTGATAGCAGTTTCTACAGTCTTGAAGTCTGCACCTTCTTCCAGTTCCACATAAACCATACGGCGATGAATACCTGTTCCAACTGGAATTGTCATAGACAGTGCATCTTTCACGCCAGCAATAGCACGTACAGCTACAGAGTGTCCCATACTACGTCCCGGACCAAAGTTTGTATAAGTAATACCTTTAGGAGCAATAGCCTGCAACAAAGCGCGAACTACAGAATCACTTCCCGGATCCCATCCTGCAGAGATGATAGATACAGCGTTGTGAGCTTTTGCTGTTTCTCCCAAAGAACGACGTAAATCTGTTATTTGTGTATGGATATCAAAGCTATCTACAGTATTAATACCCAAAGCCAATATTTCTTTTGCATACTTTTCTACGCTACGGGTTGGAGTAGCAAGAATAGCAACATCAACATTCTCCAATTCTTTTATATCCTTTACTACCGGATAGTTAGCCAACTCTGCCGGCTTGTTTTCAGCTCCATTACGACGTACAATACCTGCAACTTCGAAATCAGAAGCAGCTTCGAGTGCTTCCAATGTAAACTTTCCAATATTTCCGTAACCTACTACGGCTGCTCTAATTTTTCCCATATTATTTTTGATGTTTGAATTAATTCTATATTTTAACACCGCAAAAATACAAAATTAGAACAATTCTAAACAAACACTGTGGCAGTGATTTTGAAATAAATCTGCACAAACTTACAATTTATAACTTTCTTATGCCTATTTTTGTATTAAAATAATAAATTATCAGAAAAATATGATTGAATATATCAAAGGAGAACTTACCGAAATCACGCCAGCAATGGCTGTCATTGAATGTAACGGCTTAGGATATGGTATTAATGTGTCCTTGAACACCTATTCTGCCATCCAAGGGAAAAAAGAAGTCAAACTTTACATTTATGAATCAATCAGAGAAGATGCATATATATTATATGGATTTGCAACCAAGCAGGAAAGAGAACTATTTCTATTACTAATAAGCGTATCAGGCATAGGAGGAAATACTGCCCGCATGATACTTTCGGCTCTCACACCTTCTGAACTTTGTAATGTAATAAGCAGCGGAAACGATAAATTACTAAAGACCGTCAAAGGAATCGGATTAAAAACCGCACAACGTATCATTGTTGATTTAAAAGACAAAATTTCAACTACAGACATCGGTACATCAACAACATCAGCTCCTATTAGTATCACCGCCAACAATGAAATTTATGAAGAAGCAATAGCTGCATTGACGATGTTAGGATTTGCACAAGCGCCATCACAAAAGGTAGTGGCAGCAATATTAAAAGAAGAGCCTGAAGCAGCTGTAGAAAAAGTAATTAAGCTAGCACTGAAAAGGTTATAAATGACTGCTATAATTTATTTTCCTATAATATCAGTATATATAATATAAGGAGTAAATAATACAGTCACTAGAGAATATATATTAATCATAAGACACACAATACACATGAAAAACACTATTTTATTTCTATTGGGGATAGGAGGTGCAATTGTATCATTTGCACAGTCCTATCTTCCCTCTCCTACTTCACTTAACACCTGGGGAGATCAAGGCAACGGAACATATATAAATCCGATACTGAATGCTGATTACTCAGATCCGGATGTTATCCGCGTCGGAAATAAATACTATATGGTAGCATCCGACTTCCATTTTTTAGGGATGCAAGTCCTTGAATCTGAAGATATGGTCAACTGGAAACTATTGTCACAAGTATATTCACGCTTCGACTTTCCTGGATGGGATACAAACGAACACTATGCCGGAGGATCATGGGCTCCTTCAATCCGTCATCATGATGGAAGGTTCTGGGTTTTCTTTTGTACCCCAGACGAAGGATTATTTATGTCGAATGCTGCAAACCCTGCTGGTCCATGGAGTCCGTTAGTAAATGTCTGTCATGTAGAAAAGTGGGAAGACCCTTGTCCTTTTTGGGATGATGATGGACAAGCATATCTTGGAAGAAGTATTCATGGTGCAGGACCTATCATTATTCATAAGATGAGTCCAGACGGGACCAAATTGCTCGATGAAGGAAGAACTGTATACACAGGACCTGTAGCAGAAGGAACTAAAATACATAAAATCAATGGTTATTATTATTTAAGTATACCAGAGGGAGGAGTTTCCGAAGGATGGCAAACTATTTTACGCTCGAAAAACATATATGGTCCATATGAGAAAAAAGTTGTTTTAGAACAAGGTAGTACAAATATCAATGGGCCTCATCAGGGAGCAATGGTAGATACTCCTTATGGAGAATGGTTCTTCTTTCATTTTCAACAATACAATCCATTGGGCAGAGTAGTACATCTGCAACCTATGTACTGGAAGAATGATTGGCCAGTTATCGGGGTAGACATGGATATGAATGGCATCGGTGAACCTGTAACCGTTTGGACTAAACCACGTACTGGTAAACAAAGCATTATAACAGTCCCACAAACTGATGATGACTTTTCTTCGGAAAAGCTATCCTTGCAATGGCAGTTCAACCATAATCCTGAAAATAAAGCATGGTCGCTTACCGAGCAAAAAGGAATGCTTACCTTTCATGCATTAAGAGCCAGTAGCTTTAAACAAGCCCGTAATACACTGACACAGAAAACGATGGGATACAAAGGAACAGCAACTACAAAAATGATTTATACAGAACTAGCTGAAGGACAGTATTGCGGACTGGCTTGCATAGGTAAGGAAAATTATCTTATTGGTATCGCAAAACAGAACGGCAAAACATTTTTGTATTTTGAAAAAGACGGTATCATAAAACAAAAAGAAACTATTTCTGGAGAAGACATTTATTTACGTCTGGAAGCTGACGCAAAGGAAAATAACTATCAATTTCTAGCTAGTCAAGATGGAAAATCATACAAAGAAATAGGCACTTCTTTCAATATGAAGTTCGGCAACTGGAAAGGTGTAAGGATTGGACTCTATTGTTATAACACCCAGTCTGCTGACGGAAAAGTTGCTTTCGACTGGTTCCAATATGAACACGACGGACCTTCTATACAAAACAAACATTAAATAATAAACAATTATGAAACTAGTAAAATATCTTTTTGTACTGGGTAGTGGCATCTTCGCAGCATGCGGTTCTCCACAACAACCCATTGCTTCCCCTACTCCTCAAGAGGAAATCATCAACAATATCGCACTCACTTCATTTCCTGACAGAACATTTATAATAAATGTACCTCAAGATACAAGCAGTGCACGGACTTTACTGCAAGCAGCAATTGATTCTTGTTCGGTTGCAGGAGGCGGAACAGTAAAGATTTCAGAAGGACATTATTTCCTTAATGGTCCGTTACATCTGAAAAGTGATGTCAATCTGAATTTAGCAGAGGGAGCATACCTGCAATTCAGTGGTAAATCTTCCGATTTTCTCCCCGTTGTCCTCACTCGTTGGGAAGGAACAGAACTTTATGGACATTCACCTATGATTTATGCTTATCATGCTAATAATATTGCTATCACAGGAAAAGGAACAATCGATGCACAAGGAGGACTTGAATTTGCAGCATGGAGTAAAATAGAAGCCAACGATCGTGACCGGCTCCGTGAAATGGGAGATAAACTAGTACCTGTACACGAACGTATTTTTGGAGAAGGTACCGTTCTACGCCCCTCTTGCATACAGCCTTATGGATGCTCACGTGTCCTGATAGAGGGAATTACTGTTAAAGATTCTCCTTTTTGGACAATCCATCCTGTATATTGTGACAATGTGATAGTACGCGGAGTCACCATAGACAGTCACTTTCCGAATAATGACGGATGTGATCCGGAATCGACAACTAACGTCCTGATTGAAAACTGTACCTTCCGTACGGGAGACGACGCTATCGCCATCAAATCCGGACGAGATACCGACGGACGATATATAGGACGTCCTTCACGTAATATTGTAATCCGTAACTGTATTTTTCACTCGGAATGTAATGGACTTTGTATTGGTAGTGAAATGTCTGGAGGAGCATCTGATGTATATATGAACAATATAGAAATTGGAACCGTAAAAAATGCTATTTACTTCAAATCAAATCGGGACCGAGGAGGATATATACGCAATGTTGTCGTTGACAGCATTACGGTAGAACGAGCAAAAGGAGCCATTCTACGTTTCGAAACAAATTATTTCGGCTTCCGTGGTGGAAATCATCAGGCACTTTATGAAGATTTTCATATAAGTAATGTAAGCGCCGGCACAGCTGATAACTATGCAATTTTTATGGACGGCAATGAAGAATATAAAATCCGCAACATAAACATTGATAACTTCCATGTAAAAGAGGCACAATATCCTTATTATTTGATGAATACTGAATGTATAAACTTTACCCAATCTTCAGTTAATGGAAAAAATATTCCTGAAAGCCCCAAAGAAAGTCCTCAAAAAATATCATTAGATGTCTATTAATCCTTATATATCCCGGATTAGGTACAAAAGTTTAATTTTTTGTACCCAATCCGGGGTCTTTTATATAACTTTTCAGAAAACATCTAGATAAATCTTATAAAGGAGGGACAAAAGTATTCCTCCAAAAGATTTTAACCGTAGTTTTTACCTTTCATAACACATAATCAATTAAAGATAAATCTACTTATTTAACAACAATTAGATACATTTTTGGCTTTGGATAAGGACGTAAAGGGCAAAAAAGTCAGAAAAAGCCACATAAGAATAAGAAAAAAGTAGAAAAATTCTCAAAAATATCTTTGTAAGAGTAAGTGTTTTTCATAGGTATACTTGTTATATAGTCGAATTTTATTCGTTCAAGAATATCAATACTTCGGTAAATTTTTACCGAAAAATTAAAAGTTAAACAATAGAACC
>DXLM01000109.1 GCA_019414725.1 Bacteroides sp. | reverse complement strand
AAAAAGTTCCTGTTGTTATTTGAAAAGCTCTTGATCTTTTTTAAAAACGTCCTTATATTGGGGGGATTTATATGATTCACACTCACATACATACGTACAAACCCGTACATACATATGCGTAGCTTCATGTAGACATACGTGCATAAACATACTTCTTGGCATAGTATAAAACACAATCACGCAACACTCCCCATATTTTTACAAGTAAATCAATCTTCCTACTCAGGGTTAGAGATTTTATATGATCACATCTATTGAAAAAACTCTTTTATTCAATATCACTTCGCCGATACAATAATAAAGAGGCTGAATCAAATTTATCTTGAATTTCAGCCTTTTTATTCATCAATACAACATTGGGAAATCGGGCTACATGACCATTCTTGCATTAAGAAAGGCAATTTAATAATGAAACTGCCAAATCTCTAAAACAACAATATCCATCCGTCTACAGTTTGGTAAGTGGATGGATATTGCTTTTTTATTCTTAATCTCTGCCCAAAATAAAAGCAAAGAAGCCTTATATTTAATTTTAACAGAAGAAATTTTCTATTTTTTCTGCATTAATCCTTTAAATGCCGTAGGATAAGGAGTTTCAAACTCCATCAACTCTTTTGTTACCGGATGATAGAAACATAACTTGAAGGCATGTAACGCCAATCGTCCTAAAGGATCACACTCACTGCCATAGCGCCGGTCACCAACAACAGGGTGACCTAAATCCAACATATGCACACGAATCTGATTCTTACGTCCTGTTTCCAAATCCAACTCCACCAATGAATATCCATTGGCCCGCTTTATTGTTTTATAATGAGTGACCGCAAACTTACCTTCCCCATTATCTACAGGACTGGAATATACATACAATTTCCGGTCGGTCAACCAAGACTCTACAGTACCGTAATCTTTCTCCATATCACCAGAAACGATAGACACATAACGGCGGTCCGTCACAATATCATGCCAATTATCACGTAAAGTATTCTGGGTTTTTTCATCTTTGGCATACATCATCAACCCCGAAGTTTCACGGTCCAGACGATGTACTACAAATACGCGGTTGAAACGATGTGAACGTTTTACATACTCATTCAAAATATGTTGTGCAGTACGCTCCTTCTGATGTTCTGTGCTGACAGAAAGCAGTCCCTCCTTCTTTTCCACCACCAAGATATAAGCATCCTCGTATACCAGTTTCAGCATCGGATGTTTAAACTCACGATTATTCTTCACCTTGGATATCTGCACTTTCATACCTGGTTTCAATGCGAAATTATATTGGGTAGTAATCACATTATCTACCAAAATCACGCGGTTGGCAAGCAACGCCTTTACCTTGCTACGACTGATTCCCGCCATTTTCCGCATCAGAAAATCCATCAGCTCAGCGGGCTCCGTCACATTATATATAGTATATCGGGCAACACTTCTCGCCTTTGGCCTGCCGGAATCACTATTCTTACCTCTTGACATAATTCTATTTACTGTTTAAACAATTTATAATTGAACTATCCGGATTATCCTCTTTTTTCCAGCAACACCACATTTTCCACATGATGCGTATGAGGGAACATATCTACGGGTTGCACGGCCATCACCTTGTATTTGGCATCTAACAAAGACAAATCACGTGCCTGGGTGGCAGGATTACAGCTAACATACACAATCCGCTGAGGTTCAGCAAAAAGAATTGTATTAATCACATCATCGTGCATTCCGGCACGCGGAGGATCAGTGATAATAACATCAGGACGACCATGTTGGTTGATAAACTCCTGAGTGAGGATATCCTTCATGTCACCGGCATAAAATAAGGTATTGTCAATGCCATTAATTGCCGAATTTACTTTTGCATCTTCTATTGCTTCAGGCACATATTCGATACCAATCACTTTCTTTGCCTGGCGTGAAACAAAGTTGGCTATGGTTCCAGTCCCTGTATAAAGATCATACACCAATTCTTTACCGGTCAATCCGGCAAAATTACGGGCCACCTTATAAAGATTATACGCCTGTCCAGAATTAGTCTGATAAAATGATTTTGCTCCTATCTTGAAGCGCAACCCCTCCATTTCCTCGAAAATATGATCGTTGCCTTTGAACACCATTACCTCCAGATCGTTAATGGTATCATTGCATTTGTTATTGACTACATATAATAATGAAGTAATCTGCGGAAAACGTTCTGCCACGAAAGCCAGCAGTTGCTTCATCAGATCCATTTCGCTCTCTTCCACAATCTTGCATTGCAGCAACACCATAAGCTCACCCGTACTCGAAGTACGGATCATCAAGTTGCGAAGCATTCCTTCTTGAGAACGCAGATTAAAGAAAGAATAATTGTGTTCGTATGCATAGTCACGAATCGCATTGCGTATCTGGTTGCTGATATCATCCTGTAACCAGCACTTTTCTATAGCCAGTACCTTGTCAAATGCACCGGGAATGTGGAAACCTACGGCGTTCATCTGATCGTACTTCACATCTTCCTTTACCTCTTCCTCTGTCAGCCAACGTTTGTTAGAAAACGTAAATTCCAACTTATTACGGTAAAACTCCGTTTTTTCCGACCCCATGATAGGTAAAATTTCCGGCAATTCGATCTTGCCGATACGGGTCAGATTATCCGTCACCTGCTTTTGCTTATACTTTATTTGTTCTGTATATGGCAGACATTGCCACTTACAACCACCACATATACCATAATGCTGGCAGAAGGGTACTGCACGCACAGGAGAATACTCATGGAATTTCACAGCCACAGCTTCTGCATAATGATTTTTCTTACGCTTCACTTGTAAATCCACCACATCACCGGGCACTACATAAGGCACAAATACTACCAGGTCATTCACTTTCGCCAAAGCTTTTCCTTCGGCAGCTACATCTGTTATGGTTATCTTCTCTAATAATGGAAGTTCTTTCTTCTTTCTAGCCACTTTTCTGAATAAGTTAATTTGGGGACAAATTTAAGCATTTTCCCTGAATATTGCCTCATAAATCGTAAGATATTAAAATTGCAAAGTAGAAATTGCAATTTCCACTAATTTTTTTCAGTAAAAGGTTTGGAGATAACTAAAATATGTATAGTTTTGCGATTACATTTTTTGAGCGAGTTAACTTTAAATACATTTATTATGGATAAAAAAAGAGTTTACACCTTTGGTAATGGACAAGCTGAAGGAAAAGCAGACATGAGAAATCTGCTTGGTGGAAAAGGCGCTAACCTAGCTGAAATGAATCTAATCGGTGTTCCCGTACCTCCGGGATTTACAATCACCACAGAAGTTTGTAGCGAATATTATGAGTTAGGTAAAGATAAAGTAGTAGAACTGCTGAAAGCGGATGTTGAGAAAGCTATCGCCAACATCGAAAATCTGATGAATTCCAAGTTTGGAGATGTAGAGAACCCGTTACTGGTTTCTGTACGTTCGGGTGCCCGCGCTTCTATGCCGGGTATGATGGACACCATCCTTAATTTAGGTTTAAATGACGAAGTGGTGGAAGGCTTGAGCCGCAAGACCGGACGCCCCCGTTTCGCATGGGATTCTTACCGTCGTTTCGTACAAATGTATGGTGACGTGGTATTGGGTATGAAACCGGTGAACAAGGAAGACATCGATCCTTTCGAGGAAATTATCGAAAAAGTAAAGGAAGAAAAAGGTGTGAAGCTCGACAACGAATTGGAAGTGGAAGACCTTAAAGAACTGGTTAAACGCTTTAAAGTTGCTGTAAAAGAACAGACCGGACAAGATTTTCCGACCTGTGCATACGAACAACTTTGGGGTGCCATTTGTGCTGTATTCCGCAGCTGGATGAACGAACGCGCCATTCTTTACCGCAAAATGGAAGGTATTCCTGCCGAATGGGGTACTGCTGTAAGCGTACAAGCCATGGTATTCGGTAACATGGGTGATACTTCGGCTACCGGTGTTTGCTTCTCTCGTGACGCAGGTAACGGTGAGGATTTATTTAATGGCGAATATTTGATCAACGCACAAGGTGAAGATGTTGTAGCCGGTATCCGTACCCCGCAACAAATCACAAAAATCGGTTCTCAGCGTTGGGCAGAACGTGCAGGTATTTCTGAAGAAGAACGCGTAGCCAAATATCCCTCTATGGAAGAAGCTATGCCGGAAATCTACAAAGAACTGGATGCCCTGCAGACCAAACTGGAAAACCACTATCGCGACATGCAGGATATGGAATTTACCGTACAGGAAGGTAAATTATGGTTCTTGCAGACCCGTAACGGTAAACGTACCGGAGCTGCCATGGTAAAAATCGCCATGGACTTGTTGCGCCAGGGCATGATTGATGAAAAAACCGCATTGGAGCGTTGCGAACCTAATAAATTAGACGAACTGCTTCACCCTGTGTTCGACAAGAAAGCGTTGAAAGAAGCGAAAGTTTTGACTCGTGGTTTGCCCGCTTCTCCGGGTGCCGCTACCGGTCAGATTGTGTTCTTCGCCGATGATGCTGCTAAATGGGCTGCCGATGGCAAAAAGGTAGTCATGGTACGTATCGAAACTTCGCCGGAAGACTTGGCAGGTATGGCCGTTGCCGAAGGTATCCTGACTGCACGTGGCGGTATGACATCTCACGCTGCGGTTGTGGCCCGTGGTATGGGTAAGTGCTGCGTATCGGGTGCTGGTGCTATCAATGTAGATTATAAGACACGTACCGTAGAAATTGAAGGTATTACTTTAAAAGAAGGTGACTTCATCTCTCTGAACGGTACTACCGGTGAAGTCTATAAAGGTAAAGTGGAAACCAAAGCAGCCGAAGTTTCAGGCGATTTCGCTGCATTGATGGATCTTTGCAACAAATACACCAAGCTGAATGTCCGCACTAACGCTGATACTCCGCATGATGCGGAAGTGGCCCGCGCTTTTGGTGCTTCAGGTATCGGTCTTTGCCGTACGGAACACATGTTCTTTGATGCTGAAAAGATTGTTGCTATGCGTGAGATGATCCTGTCACCGGATGTAGAAGGACGTAGAAAAGCATTGGCTAAATTGCTCCCCTTCCAAAAAGCCGACTTCAAAGGTATCTTCAAGGCTATGGACGGATGTCCGGTAAATGTTCGTCTGCTCGATCCTCCTTTGCATGAGTTCGTTCCCCATGATGCAAAAGGTCAGGAAGAAATGGCTAAGGCAATGGGCGTAACCGTACAGGAAATCAAAAAACGTGTGGAAAGCCTGTGTGAACACAATCCGATGTTAGGTCACCGCGGCTGTCGTTTGGGTAACACCTATCCCGAAATCACAGAGATGCAGACTCAAGCGATTCTAGGTGCTGCAATTGAACTGAAGAAAGAAGGATATGATCCGCATCCCGAAATTATGGTTCCCTTGACCGGTATCCTGTATGAATTCGAAGCTCAGGAAAAGGTGATCCGTGATGCAGCAGCAGCATTATTTGAAAAAGAAGGTATGGAAATTCCGTTCAAGGTAGGTACCATGATTGAAATTCCGCGTGCTGCGCTGACAGCCAACCGCATTGCCAGCCGTGCAGAATACTTCTCATTCGGTACCAATGACTTGACCCAGATGACCTTCGGTTATTCCCGTGACGATATTGCTTCTTTCTTGCCGGTATATCTGGAAAAGAAGATTCTAAAAGTAGACCCGTTCCAAGTACTCGACCAAAATGGTGTGGGTCAGCTGATTGAAATGGCTGTAGATAAAGGCCGTTCAGTTCGTCCTGATTTGAAATGCGGTATCTGCGGTGAGCATGGTGGTGAGCCTTCATCAGTGAAATTCTGTCACAAAGTTGGTTTGAACTATGTGTCTTGTTCTCCGTTCCGCGTGCCTATTGCCAGACTGGCCGCGGCGCAGGCTGCAATCGAGGAATAGCACGATATAGCTGATACTCAATAAAATA
>DXLM01000108.1 GCA_019414725.1 Bacteroides sp. | reverse complement strand
TTTTTATCTTATAAGATTCTTCTCTATTATTCTTCCGTATAGCGTTCAATAGTCTGATCACGATCAGGACCTACCGAAACAATCTTGATCGGGGTTTCCAGCTGTTCTTCCAAGAAAGTGACATACGCATTGAATTCTTCCGGGAATTCATCCTCACTGGTCATCTTGGTCATATCAGTCTTCCAGCCGGGCAACTCCGCATATACAGGTTCCAGCCCCTCGCTAATATCATAAGGGAAGTAATCAATTTCCTCACCATTTACTTTATAAGCCACACATGCTTTGATGGTTTCGAAATCATCCAACACATCGCTCTTCATCATAATTAACTGGGTCACCCCGTTTACCATGATAGAATACTTCAAAGCTACAAGATCAATCCAGCCACAACGACGTTCACGACCTGTCACCGCACCATATTCATGACCTAAATCGCGGATTTTCTTACCAGTTTCGTCAAACAGTTCGGTAGGGAAAGGACCTGACCCCACACGGGTACAATACGCTTTCATGATACCGTATACATTACCAATTTTATTAGGACCGATACCTAAACCGGTACAAGCACCGGCACAAATGGTATTTGAAGAAGTGACAAAAGGATAAGAACCGAAATCAACATCAAGCATCGTTCCCTGCGCACCTTCACAAAGCACACTCTTACCCGACTTCAGAAGATTGTTGATTTCATGTTCACTGTCCACCAAATGGAACTGTTTCAGGTATTCGATCCCCTCCAACCATTGTTTTTCCAGCTCGATTATATCATATTCATAGTTCAGACTTTTCAAGATCTGTTCGTGGCGTGCCTTTGCTTTTCCATACACTTCTTCAAAATTATGAAGGATATCACCTACACGTACACCGTTACGACTCACTTTATCAGTATAAGTTGGGCCTATACCTTTTCCGGTAGTTCCCACTTTGGCATCTCCTTTAGCAGCTTCATAGGCTGCATCCAGAATGCGGTGAGTAGGCAAAATCAAATGAGCTTTCTTTGAAATGTGCAAACGTTCTTTCAGGGGGTGTCCGCTAGCTTCCAAGGCTTCAGCCTCAGCCTTGAATAAAGCCGGATCCAGTACCACACCATTACCAATAATGTTTACTTTATTTCCTTGAAATATTCCGGAAGGAATGGAACGGAGCACATATTTCTGGCCTTCGAATTCCAGTGTATGGCCTGCATTCGGACCTCCCTGGAAACGAGCTACTACATCATAACGGGGAGTCAGAACATCGACAACCTTTCCTTTGCCTTCATCACCCCATTGCAAACCTAACAAGACATCTACTTTCATGTTTCTTCGTTTTATGTTACTTATCTTTTTTCTTCCTACGCTTGGCCCAAGTACACTTGCTGCATACACCATAGATATATAAGGAATAATGCGAGGCATGAAATTTCTTCAGCTTCGTATTGGCAATGGCTTGTTTCAGATTCTCATCCTGAAATTCGGTCACTTTGCCGCATTCCGTACATATCATGTGATGATGGGTTTCATTGTTGTACGCACGCTCGTACTGGGAAGAATTGCCGAACTGATGTTTAATAACCAATTTTGCATCGATAAAAAGAATGATGGTATTATAAAGAGTAGCCCGGCTTACCCGGAATTTCCCTTCATTTGCCATATAATTATAAAGCGTATCAATGTCAAAATGACCTTTAATGGAATAGATAGTATCGAGTATAGCATATCGTTCAGGTGTCTTCCGATGCCCGTTAACCTGCAGATATTCTGTCAAGATCTGCTTTACCTTATCTTTCACATTCTCTTCCATCACAGATTTCAGTTCCGCCGTCAAAGTTAAGCCTTTTTATGATAACATGAAAGTTTAATGCCAAGATTCTGTTTCTAATTTTATTTCTCCGGCCAAAGAAGCTATTTCTACCTTATCTGATTTGACTAATGGAGCCAACAACCGGTTCACCTTTTTGCCATTTTCCTTGCTTTGAACGGCAAACTTCTTCAAAGCAGTAGCAGCTGCTTTGCGAGGCAACACTCCCTCGCTTTGTAAAGTGGCCATTGCCTGATCCAAAAATTCAGCTTCCGAACGCTCAGTCAGCTGATTCCCCTTCATCAACAGTCTTGCCATCAGCATAAAGCCGCATAACTGAAAATATTCACGATCATCGGCCATCCATTCGAAAGCCTTCTCCGAAGCATAAGGCAAATATTGGAACAAACTCATGCAAGTCAGTTCCGCTATTTCAGGATAGCGCATATCTTCTACCCATATATCAGCTATTTCCGGATAAAATGTTTCTACCGGCTGTAACATCCCCGCCAGAATTTTGCATTCACGGATATTTTCTTTCCACAAAGCCTGCGCCACTTCATGATTTTTTTCATAACGAGCAGCTATTTCTTTCAAACGCGGAAGTTCGATGCCAAAATTCAGTTTATAGTCTAATCCCTTCTCACGCATACTTTGGGAAACCACCCCATTCATAAACAAACGGAATTGCCCCTTTATGTCTTTTATTGTTTCGTGTACATCCATATTTTTTCTTATTCATTTCTACAAGGAAGATTCGCAAATTCTTTGCTATAACGTAACATCTGCTCCGCGTAACCTTCATTATAAGATACTTTTACATCTATAATATTTCCATCCTTATCTGTCACGGCCTCATATACAGGATTTACAAAACCTTTGTAAGGAGCCAGATGAAGTTTTTCATAACGTGCCAATATCTCGGCGTGCAAAACCGGATCTATTTTCACCGCATACTTTTCGACCAATTTACGGGCAGCCTCAAAATCTCCTTCACTTTTAATGCGTTGTATCTCAGCCAGCAACTGTCCGAACAGAGTGCGCAGTTTTTGATAATCGTTTATCTTCACATACGTTTTCCCATCCTTCTTAACCAGTTCAACCACCTTATCTGCAGCACCTTTCTCAAATGTCCACCGCGCAATGAGCTGGCGGTTACGCATGTGTGCTTCCTCTACCATATTACCTAACTCGATGCGGACTAACTGGGTCATCAGGCCATTCATCATATAAGTATAATATTCTGCTTTAAAGGCATCTCCATCCGGTGTAAGCCCCAACTCTATCATTTTGTCATCCGGCAGATAGTACAAACCGAATAAATCGGCACGTGCCTCTTCTATCGTAGATCCATAGGCTTTCAAAGCATCCTGATCTACTCCCGGTAACAACTGCCCTGAACCGTGCCCCAAACATTCATGCAAATCAGTATGTAAATCCCCTGTAAGATCTGCATATTTCTTTATCCATTCTTTCTCTTCGGCACCGCAAACAAATTCATCTGTAAATCCATTACCATGAGCCGCTTTATTATAGGCATCTGTCAGATTTCCGATGGTTACAGATTTAGAACCATGCACACTACGAATCCAGTTGGAATTAGGGAGATTAATCCCAATCGCCGTAGCAGGATACAAATCCCCCCCCAGCATAGCGGCTGTAATCACCTTGGCCGACACACCTTTCACTTCCTTTTTTTTAAACCGATGATCTACAGGTGAGTGATCTTCAAACCATTGGGCATTAGCGCTGATAATTTCCGTGCGCTTGGTTGCTTCCAGATCTTTAAAATTCACAATGGACTCCCAACTAGCTTTCAGTCCTAACGGATCTCCATAACTTTCAATAAAGCCGTTAACAAAATCCACGCGTGAATCCAAATCCTTCACCCACGCAATAGAATATTCATCAAAATCTTTCAAGTCCCCATTCTTATAAAATCGAATTAATTTTTCGATAACTATTTTTTGTTGTGCATCTTCTGCCACACCAAGAGCCTTGTCCAACCAATAAATGATCTTATCAATAGCTTGCCCATACAATCCTCCAGATCTCCAGACCTTTTCTTGTACTTTTCCGTCCTCTTTCACTAAACGGCTGTTCATACCAAACATTACCGGCATCATATCATCCGGATTCTTCAAATTATGATAAAAATCTTCCGCTTCTTTCTGGGTTACTCCTTCGTAATAATTTGCAGCCGAAGTCAGGACCAAATCTTCCCCGTCTGCCTGATTCACACGTTTAGGCATCATTTCAGGATCAAAAATCACCGGAAAGACTTCTTCACAAAGTTCTTCCACTGTTTCCCCTTTACCCAAAGGCAACTTCAATGCATCCACATTATTCAATGCATCTCTAAAAAATTCCGGAGTGAAACCAGGTACGAACTTATCCGAAGCATAATGATGATGAATTCCGTTAGAAAACCATATACGTTTCAGATAAGTTTCCAAATTGACGAAATTCACCTCTGTACGATCTCCCTGATACTCTGTATATACGGTTTCCAACATTTTACGAATAAGCAAATTGTATTTGCCATTCTGATCAAACAAAATATCACGACCTTGCAAAGCAGCTTGTGATAAATAGTAAATCAACTCTTTTTGTTTCAAACTCAGTTCTTCAAATCCATACACTTTATATCGAAGTAACTGTAAGTCGGCAAATTGTTCAACCGTATAATTAAATTCCTCCATTTTATTCATGCTCTTGTCTACTTCATTGCACCCAGCCTGTTTCATTTCTACAATCAACGTTTTTTTTCATAGATACATAATTCATGAGCCGAAACAAAAAAAGGAAAACAATTGTTTTCCTTTTTCTAAATTATAATGTAACACATTATGCTCTTACTTCTTTTCTTGATTTCTCTTACGATAGCCATTAGGGGTCTCACCCACATTCTTATAAAATGCAGCATAAAAAGATTGGCGATTAGCAAAACCTACCATTGCACTAATCTCTTCCACATTCTTATCCATATAACGTTTATCAACTAAAAGATGCAAAGCATCTTTAATACGATATTCATTCAGCAAACAAGAATAATTCATTCCGAAGCGGGAATTCACTACAGCTGACAGATAACGAGTATTTGTCTTTAATTCTTTCGCCAAGTCTTTTGCTGAATAATTAGGGTCTTTGTACTTTTTCTGAACAACTACAATGTTCAAAATCTTATCATACAATTCATCGGCAAGTTCTGCTCTAATCAGAGATCTGTAAGCAGCCTTTTTCTCTTTCTTTTCTCTCAGGTTATACGGCTTTTTCTTAGGAGCCGCTTCCTGGGTTTCTGATTTTTTTTCCACGTCGCTCATCAGTTAATTTTTCTTTTAATTTTTCGTTGTTTGGTTAGTTATATAAATGCAAACATCTAATTTTGGACAAATGTGGGAAAAGTTTTTTTCATATGCAACTTTTTTCGCCTAATTTATTTCTTAAATAATCACAACACTTTGTTTTTTAAGTGGCAAAAAAGTTTATTTGTCAGATCTACAATAACCGGCTTCTCTTTCAAGTAGTAATTTCAAACCAAATGAGTTACGAATAAAAGTATATCTTATTTATTATTATCAGGCAGAGATCCCGACCAAATCTAAAGATTTTACTACCTTTGTAGCCGATTACGTTTTAAAATAATAAACAGATATGTTCCAAACTCTAAAAAATTACTTCGGATACGATAGTTTCCGTCCTTTACAGCAAGATATTATTCAAAATATATTAGCTCAAAAGGATACTTTGGTATTAATGCCTACAGGAGGAGGGAAATCCATCTGTTATCAATTACCGGCTTTACTGATGAAAGGTATGGCCATTGTCGTTTCACCTCTTATTTCTTTAATGAAAGACCAGGTGGAAAGTTTACAAGCAAACGGAATTGCAGCACGGGCACTGAACAGTAGCAATAATGAAACAGAAAATATAAATCTACGTTGCGAATGCCTTCAAGGAAAAATCAAATTGCTTTATATTTCCCCTGAACGATTACTTATAGAAACAAATTTCCTGCTGAAAGATATCCAAATTTCTTTATTTGCCATTGATGAAGCTCATTGCATCTCACAATGGGGACATGATTTCCGGCCTGAATACACCCAATTAAAGGTACTACGTGATCAGTTTCCCAAAGTACCGATTGTAGCATTGACTGCTACAGCTGACAAAATAACCCGAAAAGACATTGTACAACAATTGGCCTTGAAAGATCCTAAAATATTCATATCTTCCTTTGATCGGCCCAATCTGAGTTTGGAAGTAAAAAGAGGCTACCAACAAAAGGATAAGACACGGACTATCCTTGAATTTATAGAAAAACACAAAAATGAATGTGGTATCATTTATTGCATGAGCCGCAGCAAAACAGAAAGTGTGGCCGCAATGCTGATGAGACAAGGTATCCGTGCAACCGTTTATCATGCAGGATTAAGCAGTGATATGCGTGATAAGGCACAAAATGATTTCATAAACGATCGTGTACAGGTAGTGTGTGCCACTATTGCTTTCGGGATGGGAATTGATAAATCCAATGTACGCTGGGTTATTCATTATAACCTTCCTAAAAGCATAGAAAGTTTCTATCAAGAAATAGGACGTGCCGGACGTGATGGTATGGAAAGTGATACTTTGCTGTTCTATTCACTGGGAGACTTGGTTATGCTTTCCAAATTCGCTACAGAAAGCAGCCAGCA
>DXLM01000107.1 GCA_019414725.1 Bacteroides sp. | reverse complement strand
TTGCTCAGGAACTTATAAAAATAATTATCAATTATGTTGCGGAATTAAGGTTTTATATCTTATCGCCTTTATTTATTGTGCAAATCTAGGCGTAAATGCTACGTTCCTGCTTGTCTATTTGTATATAATTGTGTATTTTTCGACAAAAATGTAAAATATTAATCTTTTTCACTTTTGGCGCGATGTTCTTTCTTCCATACGGAAGGAGGTATTCCTTCTTTCTGTTTGAACTGCTTGCTGAAATGTGCCTGATCTGCAAAACCTACCATTTCAGCAAGGTCGCTCAAGTTTATTTCAGGAGATGATATGATCTTTTGCTTTGCTTCTTCAATGCGGAGGTCGTTTAGCCATCCGTTGAAGTTGCTCTGGTATGTTTCGTTTATGTAATTTGACAAATATGTACGGTTTATACCGATTTCACGACTTAAATCTTGTATGGTGACACCTAGTTGTAGATATCCTTTATGTTCTACCCATATTGTAATTTTTTCTTTAATTATGTCATTGCCTTGTCCGTGGCGTTTCTCCTCCTGCTTAGATGTCTCAGCTTTATTGTTTGTTCCCTCTGATGCTGTTGCTTCTTCTTTTTTTGTCGTTTCAACTGGTGCTATGATACTGTAGTTGTGATACTGTATGCCAAGGGAAATGAAAAATACCGTATAGCATAAAGTAAATATTTGCAAGTAAATTTCGTTTGGGTAAATTTCTGCTACTATGCCCATTACACCTATGATAAATGCTGCCATCCATATGCGGAATGGATATTTCTTAAAGTTGCTCGATTCAATATTTTTCTTTTTAAGCCAAATCCTCGAAATATGTATGTATATTATTGTATAAAAGGCAAATTGTATGACATAGCATGATACCAGCAGGTAGTAAAACCATTCTCCAGGCATTCCCTTTGCTACAAATAGGTAGATGATGTTTGCTGTACATAATACCGTTGTGTAAAAGACCTGATACTTAAGAAAGTTTTTTAGTTTGTTTTTATCGTATAATGGGTATACAAATACCCAGAAAACCAATAGGGTTTCTACCGGAAGTATTATCTGTATAAAGCTTCTTTTGTCATATGCGTCTATAACATTCCCAAAGTAGGCAAACAATAGCGCTGATATACCTAGCACTAAAGATGCTATTTTTACTACTGTGTACCCTTTTTGGTAATTCTTTTTATTGCTGCTTTTGGGTATGGCTGAGTAGTGTAAGAATATGGCTGTCAGTATACAGCATATTCCTGATGTGATTTCAAGTATTAAAACATTGTCCCCCATAATATCTTTTATATATAGATAAAATCTATTAACTCTTGTGAGGGCTAATTTATGAAATATGTATGATTGATAAAAAATTTTATTTGTCGAATTGTAATATTTGTTTGTTTTTCTAAGGTATTTTTATGAATAGACAAAAAAATTAGTGTAACATTTCATTTATATGCTAATATTGACAAATAATTCTCGGAAAACATCTCGTTTGCTATGTCTTGCAGTTGTTGTGCTGTCAATGCTTCTATACGATGAAATACTTCTTCTTTTTCTTCGTAGCGCTTGTAGTGTAAAAAGCATTTTGCCATATCAAGTGCATTATTCTCAAAGTTGTCACTTGCCACTCCGATTTGTCCGATGATTTGTTTTTTGGCAGCGTGTAGTTGTGTGGCTGTAAGCGGACGGTCGCATAACTTTTTAAGTTCTTTATGTACGAGTTCGGTACAGTAATCGGCATCCTCCTGATCACAACCAAAGTAAATGCAGAATGTTCCGGTGTCAGTGTAAGCTGTGAGGTTCGATTCTACATTGTATACAAGCCCGCGCTTTTCACGCAGTGAAACGTTCAGCCGGCTGTTCATTCCGGGTCCTCCTAGGATATTGTTAAGTAGGTAGAGGCCTGTTCGTCGTTCATCGTAGGCATTGTATCCACGTCCACCAATCATTACGTGTGCCTGATGAGTGTCTTTGTGTAGAGTGAGTTGCTTGGGCAGGTAGGCATGTGGCGCCTGACGTTGGTAATTGTCTACGTTTGAAAAAGGAATGTCTGCCGTAGCTTTTTCTATGGTGCGAACTACCCGTTTGAAATCGATATCCCCCTGAACAAAGAATACCATGTTGGCAGGCTTGTAATATCTTCCAGTAAAGTAAAGTGCATCCTGACTTCCGAACTGGCGGAGCTGTTCCGGTTTACCTAGTATGTTTCGCCCCAACGGATGGTTGGGAAATATCAGTTCTTCAAAATCATCGAATATCAGTTCAGCGGGACTGTCTTCGTAACTTTGTATTTCATCGATAATGACTTCTACCTCCTTGGCTATTTCCTGCTCGGGAAAGATACTGTTGAAAACAATGTCTGTCAGCAATTCCACGGCACGGGAAAAATGTTCTTTCAGGAAGGCACTGTATATAACTGTTTCCTCCTTATTAGTATAAGCATTCAAATCGCCTCCTACATTTTCCATGCGATTCAGGATATGCCATGCACGGCGTTTGCGGGTTCCTTTAAATATAAGGTGTTCTACAAAATGAGCCATCCCTTGTTCGTTGGTAAATTCATCACGCGTTCCGGCATCGACGGCAAATCCGCAATATGTTACATTGGTAGGGCTGGGAGCGTGGATAATACGCAGTCCGTTTGGCAAAATAAAAGTATTGTATGGCATGAGTTTTCTTCTTTGCATGGATTTTCGTTGCAAAAATACAATAATACTTATTGTCGTAACTGAAAAAATACAGATATTTGCAGGTATATTGATTTTCTTCGCTACAGACTGCACTGGCTGTTCCTGGCCGTTTGCGGTATTATATAAATTAAGGTATTATGAATAAAATTGCAATATTCTGTTCGGCTTCCGATCACATCGATCCGATTTATGCCGAAAAAGCTTCCGAACTGGGTGCATGGATTGGTAAAACCGGAAAGTGGCTCATTTATGGAGGTTCGAATACAGGACTTATGGAGGCTGTTGCCCGCTCTGCAAAAGAAAATGGAGCTATGATAATGGGAGTTGTTCCTACCAAGCTGGAAGAAAGGGGAGCTGTCAGCGATTTGCTTGATGTGACGTTTCGTGCTGTCAATCTGAGTGACCGTAAGGATATCATGCTGCAAGAAGCAGATGTGGCTGTTGCGTTGCCTGGTGGAGTGGGAACGCTCGATGAAATATTTCATGTCATGGCTGCCGCCACAATAGGTTATCACGAAAAGAAAGTGATATTTTATAATGTTAATGGTTTCTGGAACGGGATTCTTGAATTTCTTGCCGGACTGGAAACACAACACTTCGCTCATCGCCCGCTGAAAAATTATTTCACTGTGGCCAACACTTTCGATGAGCTGAAACAATTACTCGAATATTAATTTACTAAACTCATCATAATATGATTTCATCTATTCACGAACTGTTGCAGCGTGAAGCACAGGCTGTATTGAATATTCCCGTAACAGATGCATACGAGAAGGCCGTTGAGCTGATTGTAGAACAAGTACACCGCAAAAAAGGAAAGCTGGTAACCAGTGGAATGGGAAAGGCCGGACAGATTGCCATGAACATTGCTACTACTTTTTGTTCTACGGGTATTCCTGCTGTTTTTCTTCACCCCAGTGAAGCTCAACATGGCGATTTGGGAATTTTGCAGGAAAATGACTTGCTGCTTCTTATATCCAATTCGGGTAAAACGCGTGAAATCGTGGAACTGACCGATTTGGCTGATCGTTTGAATCCGTCGTTGAAGAAGATTGTCATTACCGGAAATCCGGAAAGTCCGCTTGCTGAAGCTGCGGATATCTGTCTTGCTACCGGACATCCGGACGAGGTTTGTCCGTTGGGTATGACTCCTACTACTTCTACTACCATCATGACTGTTATCGGAGATATACTGGTGGTAGAAACTATGAAGCAGACAGGATTTACTATTGAAGAATATAGCAAGCGCCACCATGGAGGTTATCTGGGCGAGCGTTCCCGTGCGTTGAGTAAATAAACAGATTTTTGCTTATGAGAAAGGTTATCGGTATAGGTGAAACGATTCTTGATATTCTGTTCCGCGACGGACAGCCACAGGCGGCTGTCCCGGGCGGTTCTGTTTATAACGCTGTAATTTCACTGGGAAGAATGGGACAGAATGTTACTTTTATCAGTGAAACGGGAAACGACCGTGTGGGAGAGATGATTCTGGCAAACATGCGCGAAAACGGAGTTGATACGGCAAATGTGAATGTCTTCCCGGAGGGAAAGTCGCCGGTGTCGCTGGCTTTTCTGAACGAACGGAATGATGCCGAGTATATTTTCTATAAAGACTATCCTCGCCAGAGGCTGGAAGTAAATATGCCTGAAATATCGAGTGATGATATTATCATGATCGGTTCTTATTTTGCTATTACTCCTGTGTTGCGTGATAAAGTAAAAGAGTTGCTTGACCGTGCTCATGATGCAGGCGCAATCATATATTATGACGTCAACTTCCGCAGTACGCATGCTAATGAGGCTATTAAGTTGATGCCTACTATTATAGAGAACTTTGAGTATGCCGATATCTTAAGGGGTTCGACAGAAGATTTTCAGAATATGTTCCGTCAGCCGGATGCCGATAAGGTGTACAGCAATCATGTAGGATTCTACTGTCCGAACTTTATCTGTACCGATGCCGATGGTGATGTCCGTTTGCGTACGAAACATGTATGTAAGGACTATCCGGTGACTCCGCTGAAAGCGGTAAGTACCATTGGGGCTGGCGATAATTTTAATGCAGGTGTGGTATACGGGTTGCTGAAATATCGTGTCCGTCGGGCTGATCTTGCCGAACTGACGGAAGCGGATTGGGATGCAATCATCCGCTGCGGAATGGATTTCAGTGCAGACGTGTGTAAGAGTGTAAGTAATTCTGTATCAAAGGAATTTGCGGAGTCTTACCGCTAATGCTGAAGTGCCTCAAAAACTTCATGTAAAGTACTTGATTTTTTGTACAAATTTTAAAAATATGTCGAGAAGTTTTTCCTGATTTCTCGGCATATTTTTCGTGTGCCTTCACGTACTTGACAAAACATGCTTTCTTTCTTCATTTTCGGCTATCAGTTTCTTTATGCCTTGTTGGAAAGCGATAAATCCTCCACCTAATACACGGCCTTTATCATAGAAAACAGCCGACTGTCCTGGAGTGATGGCTGAAGCTTCAGCCTTGAATTTTACAAGCAGGTGTCCTTCATCCAGTAAGATAACCTGACAAGGAATAGGGCGACTACGGTAGCGGATTCGTACGGACAGGTCGGGGCATTCCAGCAATTCCTGTAAATCTATTACATTTATATCTTCTACAAGCATATACTCGGCTTTCAGCTGTTCGGCATCTCCCAGCATGACTGTGTTTTTGGCAGGGTTGATTTTTAGAACATACGCCGGACGTCCGAGTGCGATTTCCAGTCCTTTGCGCTGTCCGATAGTATAATAGGCGAAACCTTTGTGCTGACCTAACTTCAGTCCTTTGCTGTCGACAAACCATCCTGTTCCGATTCGTTCGTCGATATCCGGACAGTGTTCTCTCAAAAAGTCCCGGTAATCTTTATCGATGAAACAGACTTCCATGCTTTCTCCTCCTTTGGCTTTGGCTTCAAAGCCTTTTTCTGCGAGGTAAGCCCTTACCTCGGTTTTGGTCATTCCTCCCAATGGGAACACCATACGTTTCAATATCTCTTGTGGAAGTTTCCATAGAAAATATGACTGGTCTTTTGTCGGATCATCACCGGTTACTATATATCGGTGCTCCTTTCTGTCTTCCAGTCGGCAGTAATGTCCTGTGGCAATCTGTGCACAGCCGGTACGGTCGGCCCATTCGCATAAGATGCGTTCCTTAAACAGCGGGTTACACATGACGCAAGGATTGGGAGTACGTCCCTTCATGTATTCGTCGATAAAATATTGTACGATGACATTGCGGAATTCCTCGCGGACATCGGCAACATGATGTTCTATACCCAGACGTTCGGCTAGAGCCTTTGCTTCTAATATTTCGTTGGGTTGCTCTTGTTCCGGAGTTGAAAAGTGGGAAGGTATATCCCAGGTTCTCATAGTCACACCTACAACTTCATAACCTTGTTCTTGTAGCATAATGCAGGTAGCGGAACTGTCAATTCCTCCACTCATTCCTACTAGTATTCGTTTCTCTTTTTCCATGTTGTAAAATCTGCCGTTTGTATAAGACAAAAGTAAAGATAAAAACAGAATTCTTCTACGAATGTTTGTAGAATATGTGTTTATAAATATTGTATAACAATTTAGTTAGTGTTTTTTAACACTATGGCTTTTTGTAAATACTTTAAACTCTTAAAAGATTTAAGATGATTTTATTAAAAAAGTAAAATGATACTCTATCTTGGTATTTAACAAATTTTGTAAAGTTTTGATGTGTCGTTTTTTGCTTATGTGTTTATTTATTGTATCAAAACGGTATGATTTATCTTCTTTATGTGTGTATAATTAATAATATGTCACCTCTTATTATAATGTTTGATTGTGCAATAATATTTCGTACTTTTTTCATAATTTATTTTATTTTTCCAATCTTCTGGTTATTTTTGCATCTCGATTAACAACAATTAGTTAGTAAAAAGAAGGCTTATTGGATAAAAAATAAGGTTCTGTAGAGAGTATTTTTTGATTTATATTAATTAACAATAGTTCGTTAAAAATTCGCCAAGCCTAAGCGGCTTTGGCGGTAAATAA